>DKYZ01000039.1:5629-8287 GCA_002493515.1 Porphyromonadaceae bacterium UBA7087
GTACGGCGAAAAGCACAACTTGCTTCCCCAAAACTGTAGAAATCGGGGTATGCCCACAAGGTTCTCAGAAGCAAACCTACCGATTCCGGCTTGCCCGGTATGAAATGCACAACACTTTTATAATCCGTGATTATCAATAGGCTAAAGAGCGGTGTCCATCAACCGATGAGTCGTCGCAAATTGAGCAATAGTCATTCCGGGTTCTGGAAATCCAATTACACATTGGACACGACGACTTGAAGACAGGGCATTGAGAAACGCCAAATAGCCAATAATAAAAAGAGTGAAAGCCGATATGCGGTTCTCTCTGTATTATCACGGAAATAACGTCACCAATGCGTTTCTTGTGACAGCATGTTGATGAAGTCGTATAGGAGACGTTCTACAAGAAATAAAAAATGTGACTATATGGACAGCGGAATAGAAAAACAAATTCGGCTGTCAGTGATAGGACGATAATAATCCGATGTTTGCCTTTTGCAATAGGGAAAATGACAAAACTATCTGTGCTTCGGGCGCACTGGACTTAACCGCCTGAAAAGTCATTGCAAGAATTGTCCGGGCATACAATTGTAAACCTGCTCAAACGCCTGATTTTATGCAAAATAGAGACTTGAAAATTTGTTTAATTCGCTGATTTTTAGTAACTTTGCATGAGGGATAGTCCCTCGCTGAACACTAAATTTTACGACTATGCCCGAACTGTTGTTAGCCATATACCTGACCTTGTTCAACCTGTTGTTCAAGGGTGTATGCTGGATAGCTTTGACCTTATTCCGGATTATCGTTTTTATCGCCGCATGGGTGATCCGCATAGCCATTGTAACCATCCGCTTCCTGTATCGTCAGTTCCGGAAACTGGCAGCATGGGGCTGGAGGCAAGGAGCAGCGTACTACCATGCCCGCCATCCACGCCGCATGATACCGTAGCGGCAGTATCAACGTAGACAACCGGAGGGAAACAAAAAAAGCCATACCAGTCATTGCGACCGGCATGGCATAAAGGGGATGTTTCGGGTCTGTTCCCTCGCGTAGGGATTTTTGAACTTTACAATCGCAGATGGCTAACCATAGTTAGTTAGTTAAGCGACATTTTTCTTGGGTCGGCCACGTTTAGGCTTTTTCTCGGCGTTTTTATCTTTAGGTATGAAAGCCGGGTCAACCACAACACCGTCTTTCTTGCCGTAGAATACCCAATCGATTACCTTTCTGTTGGCCTCATCCACCTTGCGGCGGTCGAAGTCAATATAGATGTCGGTAACGGTATTTCCTCCATGACCGAGTGCCGCTGCAATTGTTTCCTTCGGAATATCAAGGCTGGCGGCGATG
This sequence comes from Porphyromonadaceae bacterium UBA7087, assembly GCA_002493515.1. Classification (GTDB taxonomy): domain Bacteria; phylum Bacteroidota; class Bacteroidia; order Bacteroidales; family Muribaculaceae; genus Lepagella. The sequence goes on from DKYZ01000039.1 coordinate 6,959, forward strand.
GTGGCCCATGTGTGACGCGCCCAGTATGTCGAGAGGTCCGGACAGATTGCGTGGTGTGTCTTCTTGCCGCCGAGACCTTTCCGCTCGCAGTCGCCTATCTTGCGCAGCGCGTTGTTGGTCTGCCGGATATATTGCAGATAGTCCTTGCGGCTATCCATGATAGAGAGAAGATGCGACTCCCCGGCATACTTTTCAATCAGCGTCATCGCTTCCGGTTCCACCTTCATCGAATAGAGCCGGGCCGTCTTGTGGCGGTTGAACACGATACGGCCATCGCGCATGGACTCAGGAGTAAGACTAAGCATATCCACAAAGTTTATGCCCATGAGCATGAACGAAAGTCTGAACATGTCGCGGTATGCGACCTGCCACTCCTCGACAGGGTAGTTGAGAATCTTCCGCAGTGTCTCCAGCGACAGACTTCTCTTCTCGGTCTTCACCGTCTTGATCTTGAAGCGACGGAAAGGATAGTTGGTCGTCAGCTCCTCATCTATGGCGTAGTTGAAGATGGAGCGTAGATTCCGCAAGTGTAGGGCGCGGGCATTGGTCGAGGGATTGCTCTCGGCGAGGTAGTTGTCAAATGCTGTTAGCCATGACTTGTTTATCTCGTCAAGGACATCGGTGTTACCTTTGCTTATAAAGGTTTCGATGTGTTTCACCGTGCGCTCGTAGGTCAGGCGCGTTGACGGCTTCTTCAATTCCGTGCAACGTCTGGCCACTTCCAAGAGTGTATTGGCTGCTTTCACTTCTTCCTGCTTCTCCTCGGCCCTTTCAGGGAAGAGCACTGCTTCGAGGTCTGCAAAGATAGTGGCTCCGTCACTGTTGAGTCCATAGTGGCGCAGGATTACTCCCTCCGAAGCCGAACGGAAGAACTGAAGTCGCTGGTTGATGTGACGGTGATTTTTCTCATTTGGGGTTACAAGGCATGTCTCGGCATCCCAGTTTTCGGGATGCACCTTGATACCGAGGGTCGCTTGCTTGCGGAATCCCTTGTGGATGAAGGACAGCATCACCATGTTGATGCCGTCTTTCCTCACTTGTTTGTCGAGGATGAATTTGATTTTTGCCATCGGTCAACTAAGTGCCTCGCGCCTCATTCGCTCAAAATCCACTTGCAGATTTACTTGCAGATTTACTTGCAGATTTACTTGCAGATTTGTGCAACTATCGGCAACAGATTGCGCTGAAATGCGACATTCGAGGTCTTTTTTTTAACCGGAATCCAGCTACAGATGCGATAAAAACAACGCTGAAAACCTGCGTAACTTACAGATTTTCAGCGAGTTCTGCTTGGTGGTGCCAACGGGAATCGAACCAGTGACACAAGGA
>DKYZ01000039.1:8602-10320 GCA_002493515.1 Porphyromonadaceae bacterium UBA7087
TACCAACTGAGCTATGGCACCATCGTTGTGAGGGTCTCAGCCTTTTTGTTTCCCTGGAGGTTGGCTCGCTTGCCGTCTTGCGGGGTGAGGTTGTTTCCCTTTTGCGAGTGCAAAGTTACGAACTTTTTCTGAACTGGCAAAATTTCTGTGAAGAAAAATTTAAATTTTTTTTCTGAATCTGCCGAGAAGATAGCCGGAGGCTTCCTTCAGTTCTGGTGTGTGGCTTAGGTATAGTGTTGATATGTAGATTGTTGTGCCTAAGAGAAGCTGGGACGCAAGAATTATCACCGGATGAAGGTCGAGATTCACCAGCAGTGCGCATCCGGCGGTCATGGCAGCGGCTGTGAGCGCGAATGGCGCCATGTCGCGCAGGGCGGATGCCAGCGGATAAGCGGTGGCGCGCGATGTGAGCCAGACCACAATGGCCCAAGTGGCGACAGAGGCCCAGAGCTGTCCCCAGACCAGAAGGGTGACGCTATGGCCGAAGACGGTGAGAAGAATTGCTATGAATATCAGCGCGTCTTTGATGACCTCGACTGTCATGAGGAGTTTCCCTTTTCCCAGGGCCAGGAGATAGTTGCTGCAAAGGGAGAGAAGCACCACAAAGACTCCCCGCACGGCGAGAATCTGAAACAGGGGGATGGCGTCGTCCCACTTGTTGCCGAAAAGGAGATGGAAAAGGGGAGCGCCGACCACAGCCAGTCCGAGCAGGACGGGAAACAGGATGAAGGCGGTGAAACGGTTTACTTTCCTCATGTATCTGTGGAAATCGTCGGGACTGTCCTGCACACGCGACATGAGCGGGACGAACGACGCTGTCAGCACCTGTGATATGGAGGCACTTCCCATCTTGCTCCATTTGTCGGCCTGCGTATAGACGCCCAGGGCCGAGAGGGAATAGAACGCTCCCACCACAAATGAATATATATGAAGGCAGATTGTGTTGAGCATCGACGATGAGAAGACGCTCAGCCCGATGCGCCATATCTTGCGCATCGATTCCATGTGGAACCCTGCGGAGGGCCACCAGTGGCCCGTGGCCCATAGCCACGCGGTCTTGACAAATGCGTTGGCTACCGACTGCCATACCAGCGACCATACCCCGAAGCCGCCAAGGGCAAGTCCGACGCCCAAGGCTCCCGACGTGGTGAGCGCCACGATGTTGGCGACGGCTATCTGGCGCACGTCCATGCGCTTCATCAGGCGGTTGGTCTGCACGATGGCCAGTCCGTTGATTACAAAGGTGAGAAACATCACCTTCGACAGCGGAATCAGCCGGCGGTCGCCCTGGAAAATGTCGGCTATCAGCGGAGCGCAGAACCATAATATCCAGTATACGCCGATGCTGACAGCCAGATTGAACCAGAAGACGGTGGAATAATCACGTTCGTCGGGATTCTTCTCGCGCAGCAGGGCTGCTCCGAACCCGGAATCCACGAAGAGGATGGCGAATGCCTGGAAAACGAGCAATGCGCCGACGAGGCCGAAATCCTCTTTCGACAGCACGTTGGCGAGCACGACGCCTGTTACCAGGTATACGAGTTGCGACCCGAAGCGGTCGATGGCGTTCCATTTGACCGTTCGGGCGGTTTTGAGTTTCAGGGAGTTATCGGCCGGAGTCGGCATCGGGGGTCAGGGCAGGGGAAGCGGGGGAATCGGAATTATCGGAGACATCGGAATTATCGGAGACATCGGAATTATCGGAGGAATCAGAATTA
>DKYZ01000039.1:10623-24614 GCA_002493515.1 Porphyromonadaceae bacterium UBA7087
TCGGAGGAATCAGAATTATCGGAGACATCGGAATTATCGGAGACATCGGAATCATCGAGGACATCGATTTGCTGCTCGGGGATGGGGATGAGCTTGGCGGTGCCTGATTTCTTTATCTCGGGAGCCCCCTTGTAATAGATTTTGGTGGAGCCGAGTCCCTTGACGTCGAGAATCTCCAGAGGCCAGCAGCCGATTGAGCCGCTGCCGAGGATCCGGCAGTTCACTTTATCGGCCTTCAGAAGGTCGGCCTGGATGAGGCCGGTGCCGATCATCTTGTAGGTGGCCTCGCCACACTGGCCCGAGAGGGTGAGGGTGCCGTTGCCGGTGTTCAGCATGGCGCTCACCTTATTGGCCTTCACGTCGTCAACGATCACAGTTCCGTTGCCTACCTCGACAGCCTTGAACTCCGGGCACGGCGCCATGCTCTCCACGCGGAGCGTGAAATCGGCGTCGTTCTCCGCCAGCGTGATGAAATCGCTGTAGGCGTAGATAGTGGGAAGTCCCGGCTTGCCCACATCCTCAGTCGTGACCTGGATGCGCAGCTCCCCGTTCTTGTTTGTGAAGATAAACGAGTCGGCGAAATCCTCCTCGCCCACGTAGGCGATCAGACCCGTCGAGTCAGGCACATTCCGGTAGACTACATTGACATTGTCAGTTACCTTTAGCCGGTCGAACTGGCCGACCTGCTGCTCGAACTTGCGAGGCTTTTCCTTGGTGCCGAGGCCACGGTTCTGAGCCGAGGCCATGGCGCATATGAGGAGAGTGGCGATTATAAATACAAACCTTTTCATAAATCCTTTCTTATAACGTTGAAATGTGGTGTCTTATACATTCTTATAATAAGATAACGCAGATATAAGACAAAGTTTCATCAGAAACCCCTACAAAGAGGGGAAGAAATTTCTTTCGATCTCCTGGAGAATAAGTTCCAGCTCGTCGGCCGTCTCGGCGCGGAGCAGCCTTATGCGCGTCTCGCGGAAGTTGGGTATTCCCTTGAAGAGGGGAGTGGCGGCGAGGTGGCGGCGGATATGGAGAATGCCCCGGTATTCGTCGATACGGTCGATGCTCTCGGCAATCTGGCGCCTGAGCAGGGAGAACTTCTCCGCGTCGGGCAGTGGGGTGAACGAGCCGGAGGCAAGAAACTGCGTCACATCGTGGAATATCCAGGGAGCGCCTATCGCCCCTCGGGCGATCATCACGGCATCCACGCCATAGTCGGCAAAAGCGTTGGCCGCCATCTGCGGAGTCGTTATGTCGCCGTTGCCTATTATAGGAATCTCCATGCGCGGGTCAGCCTTCAGCTCGCCGATAAGCGTCCAGTCGGCCTGGCCGGTATACATCTGCGAGCGTGTGCGCCCGTGCACCGTCAGCGCCGCTATCCCGCAGTCCTGCAGACGCGGTCCGAGGTCTGTTATTATCTTGTTCTCGCAATCCCATCCGAGGCGAGTCTTCACCGTCACCGGCAGCGACACCGCCTGCACCACGCGCCGCGTAATGTCGAGCATCTTGGGAATGTCGCGCAGCATTCCGGCGCCGGCACCCTTTGCCGCCACCTTCTTAACCGGGCATCCGAAATTTATGTCGAGAATGTCGGGCTCTGCTTCCTCCACTATTTTCGCCGACTCCACCATCGCTTCCGGGTCGCGGCCATAGATCTGTATCGCCACAGGACGCTCCCGGCTGTCGGTATGGAGCTTTCGGGTGGTTGAGTTGATGTTGCGTATCAGAGCCTCGGCCGACACGAACTCCGTGTAGACAAGCGCGGCCCCCTGCTCATGGCACATCAGGCGGAACGAAGGGTCGGTGACATCCTCCATCGGGCCGAGGAGCACAGGGCGCTCCCCGAGGTCAATATTTCGTATCTTCATATTATCCTACATCATCATGTCAGGGTGAGGGAACTGCAGCGGCAGGGGGCAATCATCTCGGCCACCTCGCGTATCTGGGCCGGAGTCACCTCACGCACCTTATCGATCATGGCCTCCACATCGCATATGTCGCCGAAATACATCAGGCTTTTCGCCAGGGCCATCGCCCGGCTCTCCCTATGGTCGGTGGTGACGGTGAGCTGGCCGCAATACTGCCTCTTCACCGCCTCCAGGGCCTTTTCCGAAAGGGGCGACTGCACCAGCCGATCGAGCTCGTTGTGTATGAGCTTTATGCACTTTTTCACCTTGTCGGGGTCGCATCCGAAATATATGAATATGGAGCCGGTGTCCTCATACATGCTCACGGAGCTTTCCACCGTATATACATATCCGCGCCTGTCGCGCAACTCCCGGTTGAGGCGGGAGTTCATGCAGGGGCCGCCGAGATAGTTGTTGAGCAGCAACAGGGCAGGGCGGCGCGGGTCGAGACGACCGAAAGTGCGTGCCCCGACGATTGTGTTTGCCTGGTGGTTGCCCAGGTCGCGCTGGAGCGCGAACGGCTCCCGCACGGGGGGTGTGGTGCGTACACGCGGCGCTGCCGGGAAGTGCAGGCAGGAGAAATGGCGTTCCACGAGCCGGGCCACTCGCTGTGGGTCGTCGGCCCCGGCGTAGTAGAGCGTCATCTCCTCGGGGGTGTAGAAGGAGTCGATGAAAGCCCGGCAGTCGGCCGAGGTGAGCGCCTTTACGCTTTCCGGAGTGCCGAGGATATTGTGTTCCAGGCCGGAGCCCTCGTAGATCAGTTCCTCAAACTCGTCGAACACCGAGTCGGCCGGACTGTCCTCGTAGCTGTGTATCTCCTCGATCACCACGTCCTTCTCCTTCTCCAGCTCCTCTGCCGGGAAGCGTGAGTCAGCGATGAGGTCTGCCACAAGCTCTATTGCCCTCTCGGCATGACCCGCCGGGGCATTGGTGTAGACGGCAGTCTCGTCTTTCGACGTATATGCGTTCAGCTCGCCGCCTATGCTCTCCATGCGGCTTGAGATCTGCCAGGCCTTTCGTTTGCCTGTGCCCTTGAAGATGGTGTGCTCCACGAAATGGGCGAGACCCTGCCGCTCCGGGCTCTCGTCGCGGCTGCCGGTGGAGACAATGGCCCCGAAATATGATACGAGGCTCTTTATCTGCCACACCACCAGGCGGATGCCGTTGGGCAAAGTGAATATATCGTATTTTTCTGCCATAATAGTCACAATCAGATTTTGCGCAGGCGCGCCACGGGGATGCCGATGCGGTCGCGGTATTTCGCTATCGTGCGGCGTTTCAGGTCGTAGCCTCGCGCGGCCATCTCCTGCTGTATCTTGTCATCGCTCAGGGGATGCTTCTTGTCTTCGGCGTCGATGATCTTGCGCAGCTCGGCCTCCACCTTGCGGTTGGTGATCTCCTCCTCGTTGTCGGCCCCCTTAGGGGCGCTGAAGAAGAAGCGCAGAGGAAACGTGCCTGAGGCCGTGGCCACATATTTATTATTGGTGGCGCGCGATATGACGGAGAAATCCAGTCCCGTGGCCGCCGCCACGTCCTTGAGCATCATCGGCTTGAGGTCGTAGACGTCGCCCGAGAGGAAATAGTCTTTCTGGAGCGACACGATTGCGGTCATCACGGCCGCCATCGTCTGCTGCCGCTGGCTGAGGATTCGTATGAACTCCTCCGCGTCTCGGTAGCGCGACATCACGAACTCCTGTCCCTTCCTTTTCGACTTCTCGAGCGTCCTGAGGTCGGCCATCGCGCTCTCGAAACTCTGCTCTATGCGCAGCTCGGGGATGCGGTTGTTGAGGGTGATGGTCAGCTCGCCGTCGTCGGAGCCCACGATGAAGTCGGGCACGATCACGTTCGCCGGGTCAGCGCCGTTGCCTATCGCTCCCCCCGGCTTGGGGTTGAGGGAGCGTATCACGTCCATCGCCCTCTCCACCTGCTCCTGTGTCAGCCTGAGGGTCGAGATGAGCCGGTGGGTATGTTTTTTAGAGAAAGCGTCAAACTGGGTGTCGATTATGCGTATGGCGTTCTCCACGTCGGGTGTCTGCTCGCGGCGGCGCAGCTGCAGCAGCAGCGACTCCTGAAGGGAAGTGGCCCCGACGCCGGCGGGGTCGAGCGACTGCACGGCCCGCAGGGCCTCCCTTGCTTCCTCTTCCGTCACCTCGATGCCCTGTCCGAAAGCCATGTCGTTGAGAAGGTTCGGAATCGGGCGGCGCAGGTATCCGTTGGGGTCGAGACTGCCGATGATGAAGCGGGCCGCCTCCTCCACGTCGGGGGGGAGGCTTTTCTCTGGCAGCTGACGGTAGAGGGAGTCGTAGAGCGACTCCGAAGCGTCCGGGGGAGTGAACTCGTAGGTTTCCGGCTCCTGGGAATAGGCCCGGCGGGGCGTGTAGCGTTCGGGCACGGGCGCCGGGGCCGGCTCGGGGGAGTCGGCCTCCAGGGCGGGATTGTCCTCGAGTTCGCGGTCTACTGCCTCCTCGAGTTCCTGCGCGTTGCATTCCAGCAGCTTTACGTATCGGAGCTGCTGCTGCGTCAGATATTGTCCGAGCCTCTGATCGAGTGCTAAAGTCTGTTTTGTAGCCATTGTCGGGAGGGAAATCGACCGCGAAGTTACTATTTTTTCGCCGTATGAGATAAAAATCAGTGAAAAAATTGGTGTGGAAATAAAAAATGTTTAATTTTGCACCTTGAAAATGAAGCGGGTCTTGCCCGATAAGTGAAACCATCAAAGGAAAAAGTAAAAACCATCAATAAAAGAAATGGCATCAAAACAGAATGAGCCGCAGGAACAGACGGCGATCGACAACCTTAACACGCATCTGACAACGGCAGGCGAGAAGATAGCCAACAACAAGAAGTATATATATTGGGGCGTAGGCGCGATCCTCGTGGTAGGCGCGTTTGTGCTCAGCTATTTTTTCATCTACCGCAATCCCCACGTAAATAAGGCGTTCGAGGCCTACAACAAGGTCGAGACACTTGCCATGGGCAGCGACTCCATCTCAGCCGCCGAGTATATGAAGGTGGCCGACCAGTATAGCGGCGACGATGCCGGCAGACTGGCAGCGCTGAGTGCCGGCGAGGCTCTCTACAACCAGGGAAAATACAAGGAGGCAGTCGAGTATCTGAAGAAATTCAAGTCGGACGATGCCGTGCTCTATGCCAACGCGATGGTTCTGACGGGCGACTGCTACGTCAACCTCAAGCAGTATGACGCAGCCCTGGAGTGGTATGGCAAGGCGGTACGCAAGGCCGACAACAATCCTCAGATTGTGCCGAGAGTGCTTCTCAAGGAGGCCAACGTCTACGACGAGCAGAAGAAATATGACAAGGCTCTCGGATGCTACGAGATCATCCGCAACGACTATCCGGAGTTCAAGTTCGGCAACGGTCTGAGCGCGGAGGCGTATATCGAGCGTGAGAAGGCACGTCTGGGCAAGTAAGCCGACGGCGTGGCGGTAAAAAAAGGCAATATATCCATAAAATAATAAAACACCTTTGCTTATTTATGGTAAAAGGCGGTGTCTGTGAGGCGCCGCCTTTTATTTTGTCTACGAGGCGCCATAAAACCGTGCTTCCTTGGTGCTTATTTATGGTAAAAGGCGGTGTCTGCGAGGCGCCGCCTTTTATTTTCAGAGTTTCTGGCCGAGCCAGTAGCCGAAGGCGCAGCAGAAGAGGCCCACGAAGATGGTGAGCAGGCCGAAGATCACCCACGTGCCGATATGGCCGGTCTCGAAATATTTCACGCAGTCGAGGGTGAACTCGGAGAAGGTGGAGAATCCGCCGCAGAAACCTGTCATCGTCAGCATGGCGAAGGCTGTCTTGTCGAAATCCCCCCACGGGGAGACAGCGATCCAGCCCGCGAACAGACCCATCAGGAAGCAGCCGACGGTGTTGATCACCCATGTGGCGAGCCCCATCCATATGCCGGTGGTGCGGATGGCCGTCTCCACGAGCAGGCGGCAGGCGGCGCCGGTGCCTCCCGCTGCAAATACAAGCAATATTTTAAGCCATAGACTCATTCTCCGAGATAGGTGGGACGACCGGGCAGGGGAAAACCATACCCGTCTCAGTGAGATAACGAGCCATGTGGGTCGGGGGTTCATGATTTCGGGTGATTATATTTTCTCCCGACCGCGTGATTTATCGCAATAATTTATTAACTTTGCCCTAAGTTATAATATGTCGCAAAGAAAAAGGAAATCATAAGTCCACATGAAAAGGAAATTTATCATATTCGCAGCGGTGGTGATGCAGATTTGCTCGATACAGGCTCTGGCAGTCACCGACAAGGAGATGGAGCAGGCGCGCGTCATCGCGGCCAAGGCCTATCTGCGCTATGCAAACGACGGTTCGGGCTATCTCGACGAGCTAAAACCAAAGTCAATGTCAGACCTGGAGTCGAAGATCAAGCCCAAGGAGAAGGAGAATCTAAAGGCGTTCAAGGCTGTGGGAATGCCCCGCGACTATGCCTCGTGGGACAAGGCGAAGCTCGTGGAATACTGGTCGGTGACGTTCTTCAAATCGCCCGGACTGACGGAAAAGGGTAAGATGGCGCGTGCGCGTGTGCGCAAGAATGTCAGCGCCATGAATGTGGCCCCTCCGAATAGCGAGGCCGAGAAGAAGGCCGAGGAGCAGAAGAAGGCTGAGGCCGAGAAGAAGGCCGCGGCCGACAAGGCAAAGGCAGAAGCCTCAAAGGAGGCTGCGGCTCCTGCGGCTTCCGCTGCGGGTGCTGATACGGTGGCTGTCGGCGATGCCGCCGCCATGGCCGACTCCATCGGAAAGATACAGGATAAGGTGGCGAGCCTTGACGAGGCGTCGGAGGATGTGCCCGAGGAGAAGAGTCATACCTGGGTCTATCTCCTTGTACTCGCGATTCTGGTGGGTGTCGTGATATGGCTTGTGTCGTTCGCCTCCAACGTGATGAAGCGCAGTGGCGAGGGGCGCGAGCCGGCACGCCGCAGCGAGGAGGAGAGGCTGGCCGAGCGTCAGGCCGGCGAGGCCTCGAAAGAGATGCGTGAGAAATTCGCCGCAACCCTGACCCAGAAGAACGCGGAGATATCGCAGCTGAACGCCAAGGTAGACCAGCTCAACCGCGAGAACGCCTCGATGAAGCGCGACATGCAGGCTCTGGTGGCAGAGACCGGCTCATTGCGCACACGCCTTACGGATGCGCAGAACCAGCTTGAGGATATACGCAAGGCGGCAGCCGCTGCTGCGGCAGCTCCCGCACCCCGTCCGGCAGCTCCGCAGCCTGAGCGTGAGTACGCTCCCGCTCCTGTAGCGGCCGTGGAGCCAGAGCGACCGGCACCGCAGCCTAAACCGCAGCCTCAGCCTGCCGCGCAGGCAGCTCCTCAACGCCGCCACCGCACGATTTTCCTTGGCCGTGTCAACAACAAGGGTATATTCGTGAGGGCAGACAGGGAGCTGAATGTAGGCAATTCGATATATGTGCTTGAGACCACCGACGGCTATGCCGGCACATTCCGCGTGGTGTCCGACCCGGTGGTCTGGGAGATGGCGTTGCTCACACCGCAGCAGTCGCTGATGGGTGGCTGCACGGGAGATGACCTCGACCTTCCCGAGGGAATGACGCGCATCGTCACCGAGTCGCCCGGCACGGCCGTGTTCGAGGGTGGCTGCTGGCGCGTGATACGCAAGGCAAGGATAAGGTATGAGTGAACGATGAGTGATTAACGATTAGCGATTAACGATTAGCGATAAGTGATTAACGATAAGTGATTAACGATGAATGAGAAAGTTCCCGCCGGCATCTCGCAGGCGGGAACTTTTTCGAATGTTAATATGATTGAAATTATCGGATTGCTTTCTTGGAAGTTCTTGTCGAGCCGTCGGAGAGGGTCTCGCGGAGGATGTAGATGCCTTCGGCGGGGCGGATTACGCGGCGTCCCTGGAGGTCAAACCACTGACACTCCACTACCTCGGCGGTTGCTGTGCCGACAGCACCTATGCCCGACTGGCCTATCTGCGGTGAGGAGGCGCAGTTGATGGGTTTGCCCGACTTGCCGTTGGTGATGACCGCGATGACACGTAGCTTGTCGGGTACGGAAAGCACGGCCTTGTTTTCAATCTCCCCTAAATTGAACACGTAGGAGTGAGAATAGGTCTCGCCGGCCGTCAGGGCCGAGGGTATAGACTCCGGGAAACCGTCGTAATCGGTGGCGGCGACAGCGACGTCATTGAATGTAAGTCCCTTCACATACTCCTCGCCGTGGGTGAAGATCCGTCCGAGCTCACCCGGCATGTCGGGATGGTCTTTCGGTTCCTCGCCGGGACCGGGGGCATAGGAATTGTGCTGCTTCCACGACGGGTCGCTGAGCCCGTCGGCCACAAGGATGTAGCTTACGCGGTATTTGGCATCCGAGAAATCCTTGACGAAGCGGGTTTTCGCGGTAGCCTTTATCGCGGAATGCGAGTCGTCGGTCCATTCTACATTGACAGCGACATCGGCGTCAGGGATGTTTGTGCGATAAGTGTCCCATATGGTGTAGATCTGTCCGAGGTTGATGTCCACACCACGGTTGATGTATCCTGCGGGAAATCCGGAAGGGTGGTTGGGGGTGCTGTAGCCAAACCCCATGTCGTCGCCGTTGTGGTAGGCCACGCCTACGAAGAGGTCTCCGTGAAGCTCGCGCATAGTCTCGAGAGCCACGTATCCGCGCGGACACCAGCCGCACCATAGCCCGGTGTATTCCTCCACAAGCGGCCTGTTGACAGGAATAAGCGGATAGATCTCAAGCTTGGTGCTGGATTCAACTCCTGTGGCGTCGACGCCGTTGATTTTGGTAACGCGCACCGAAAGGTCATGCTGTCCGATCTTATCCACTGCGTCAAAGGTCAGGACTACGGGCATAGAGGCGCAGATATGTCCCGGCAGCTCGCTGTCAAGCGTTACAGAGCCGGTCTCGGAAACTCCGTCTATCGTATACTCGTAATCAAAACTGCTGATAGGGAAGAGACAGCCGTTGGTAAGCGTTATTTTTGCCTCGAAAGGTTTTCCGGCCTCGCCTATCGGAGTTTCCGGAAACGAGATATATGCGGCGTTTTTGGTGAAGTCGCCGTCGAGAGTCACGGTCATGGCCGAAACCATGCCGGTGTCGCCCGTCATGGAGCCCCAGCGGAGCTTTGTGCGGGAGGTGTGTAGATAGAATGCGTCGGGATTTTCGCCGGCAACCACGGCCACAGGTTTGGCGGCCTCAGTCTCGGCGTCGGTGACAGTGAATGAATAGCCTACGTAGACTCCCTCCTCGGGAACGACGTAAGGGGTGTTGAAAGTCACGTTCAGCCAGCCGTCGGCGATTTCCGCAGTCTGCGACGTTATGTCGGGATTGTTGACATTCTTACCGCCGACTTTCTTGAGCTTCAGCTCGGAAGAGAGCCAGACGGAAGCCTCGGCAATCGCCTCCGACATCAGGGGAACACGAATGCCGGTTACGGTCGCGCCGGTGAACGAAGGGTTGGCGAGCCGTATGGCCACGTCATATGTCTCGGCTTTTCCTGTGCCATAGTATTCCGATGTGGTCGCGTCGAAGTTATAGGAGAAATCGAGCGGTGCCGCGAAGGCGGATGTGATGGCGGTCATCATGGCCGCTGTCATCAGTAAAATCGTTTTTTTCATAATATCGCTAAAAGATTCAGGTTTGGAGTGAACGGAAAAGGTCTGCCGCAGAGACTGGAAACTCCGGCAGACCTCTTCCGATTCATATTCCGTCAGCAGCCATTATTTTACGAACACCTTGCGGGTCGAGCCGTCGGAATATCTTATGATGTTGATGCCCTTCACAGGCTCGCTTACCTGGCGTCCGTCTATCGTGTAGCGGGCCACCTCTGTGACATCCCTTACTGCATGGATGTCCTCAGCGAGCAGCTCGCTGTTCTTGGCCACGAGGTCAACGATCATGCGGTTGCCGGGGAGCGAGGTCAGCATATTGTCCTCCTCGCCGGAGTAAGCGGTTGCGGCATAGGCGTAGCGGCTGTAGCGCTCGTTGTCAAGGTCGGAGAAATCGTAGGAGAAGGTCTCCTTGTCGGCGTCTATTCTGCCGAACCAGGTATAGGCGTAAGCACCTTTCTTCAGGTTCTGGCTTACCGAGAAGTAGTCGATGAAGATCGGAGCCTCGTCCGGACCGGAGATGGCGAAAGTGGTCTCTTTCTGGCCAAGGGTCGGGACAATGAACTCGCCCTCGAATACCGAACCCTCCACGGGCAGTGAATACACCACGTCTGCGAATCTGATGCGGAGCTCATAGCCTTCCAGCACACTCTCCACACGCATCGAGATTGTTGCCTCGTCGGCACCTGCCACATACATCCTTGGGGATGTTAGGCGGAAGCAGCCGTAGTCGTCCACGCCGAGGCCGGCTTTACCCTTGACGAGAAGGATATAGTCGTCATCGCCAAACACCCATCCGGGTGATGAGGTGAGGTCGTCGAATGTTATGTCGCTACCCTCGCCCACGGCGTCGGGATTGCTTATGTCGGTGGCGTCGGTAAGGTCGTTGGTCTTGTCGAAGTCCTCCTCGAAGATGACGAAGCCCTCGGTATCCTCCTCAACTTTGTCGACGCCGTAAAGGTCTACGGTATATCTGTCGGCCTTGGCGATCTTGCCCCAGTTTGCGGTGAAGCCATTGTCGGTTATGTCGGTTGCGGCCAGGTTCTCGGGAGTGCCGATAACGTTCATCGGGCGCACATTGCGGGGAGAGAAAGTATGCTGGTAATGCGAGCGTATGTCGAAGTAATACTGTTTTTCAGGGTCAAGACCGGTATATGTGTAAGTGTAGAGCGGTGTGCCCTCCTTGTGGTCTACGGATCTTCCCAAGTTCGAGTAGGGGGACTCGATGTCGGGAAGTGACATCTCGATCAGCTCCTCGTATGTCATGCCATATTGCTCTGCCAATTCCGTAAGGTATTCCTCAGCGGTGATGCCCATCTCCTCAATCATTTTGAGATCCTCCTCATAAAGGAAATCCTCCGGTTTATAGGCAAGCTTGTAGATAGGCTCACCGTTCTCATCGTAGCCGTCGAGCTCATAGAGATAGAGATAATAGTTGGAGGACTTGCGCACCGGTTGCCAGGATACGGTCACGCTGTCGTCGGTGGCGGCTGTGTATCCCTCGAATACCGGGGAGCCGATGAACTTGTCGCAGGAAGCGGTCACGCGCATGTCGTCTATGAGAAGATGTCCGGCACTGGCAATCTCTATGCAGGCGTCGTTGTATGCGGCGTAGTTGTCAAATACGATCTTCACCTCACACCATCCCTGGTTAGGATAGATAGGTTTGGTGATAAAATTTGTCGCATAATCCTCGTTGCCGGGGCCGAGGTCGAAAAGACGGTAGTAGTCATCTGTTCTTCCGCTCACCATCATCGCGGTGGATGTGAAATGCCATTTCTTCATCTCGCCGTTCTCATCCTCCTCTTCCCATTCCGTATAGAGGGCCTTGCAGAGGAAAGTGAGGGTGATTGTGCCGGAGTAGTCCATCTTCGGAGTCCTGATGTAGGCAGGATCCTGGGGGTTGATGTTGTAGAGTCCGGCGGATCCGCCGGCCATGCATACGTTGTGGCCTCTCCACTGGGCGCCGTGGGTGAGCTCGGGGTCGATAAGCTCACTGTGGTAGTGGCTTGCGAGTCGGTTGTCCCATTCAGGCTCATCGTTGGTTCCTCCGTCGAAGAGCTCGAAGTCCTCGTTGACTATTACGTCAGCCATGCTGACACTGACCTCTTTTTTAGGTGAGACGGGTTTGTCGCCCAGGGGGGTGACAGTGACCTTCAGTTCGGCATTTGCCCCGAGGACAGCAGCCGCGCCCAGAAGGGCGGAAAGTAAGATTTTCTTCATGCTGTTGAAAAATTAGTTTTGTAATGGTTAATGTCGGGATCAGGAGTGTCGCCGCCATCACTCGACGTGGCAAAGTTATCAAGGAAAAGGGAGATATGTCAAGAAAAATGTTGCCGGAGGTGTCTTAAAACACGTTTTAAGACGTCGTGATGTCTTAAAACTCTTGATTTCCGGGCTTGTCCTGTTTAGCCATTTTCCAGTATTCGGTAGGAGTCAGGCCGGTTGTTTTCTTGAATAGCGATGCAAATGTCGTCCTGCTTTTGAATCCGACGCTTTCTGAGAGGGATTCCACTGTCAGATTGTCGGAATTGCGGTCGTGCATTAGGAGGGTGACCTCGCGGATGCGGTATTCGTTGAGAAACTGGTGAAAGTTCATGCCGTGGCAGACGTTGATGGCCTTTGATACCGCCTGCGACGGCAGCGACATTGCGGAGGCCAGTTTTGCGAGCGAGAAGCCGGGATTGTATATGTCGCGTGATTTCTCCATCCAGGAGACTATGCGTGCATAGTCCTCGTGGAGTTGCTCCTCCGTCTCCGGATTTTCGTTTTTCGGGCTCTCGGCAGTCTGCGAATTGATACTGGTCCTAAGCTGCTCGATCTCATTCTGCAGCTGCTCGCGCATCAGGCGATGGGTCTCCTCACGGCGGTTCATCTCCTCGTTGCGTATGTAGAGGTTGCGGTGGTTGCGTTTCAGATTGGCGTATACCCATAGGAGGGAAAGCAGAAGAATCGTGATGACGATAAGGATGCATATCACTACCAGATGTTGCCTACGCTCTTTTTGACGCGTCAGGGAGAGTTCGGCCACCTCGGAGTTGATCTTATCGATCTGTGAGATGAAATCCATCTCGGCGACATGGTGCATGCCGTTTCTCTGCTCTATCTCGCTCTTTAAGACAAGATATTTGGAATAGTATTTCTCCACTGAGTCCTGCTGGCCGAGTGCGTCGTAGATGTTGGTTAGTTTCCCATACATGCACATCTCATAATCCTTCAGACCATTCTCTACGGCGTTGTCGATCATGGGGCGTATGAGGTCTATTGCCTTGGATTCCTGATGGGTCTCCGTATATAGCTCGATCAGCATTATGTCCAGGCTGTTGAGTATTCTCTCGCTGTATATGTTGTCGTCGGTGAGCGACTTGGCCTTTGTCAGCAGTTTCTCCGCCCGTGCATTGTCTCCATTGAACTTGCATTCCATGGCCTCGATGACAAGGAGCGCGATTCTGTCTAAGGAAGAGGAGGCGTTGGTGGAGTATCGTTTCAGGCTTTTGATCACAGGGGCGTAGTCTCCCCAGTTTTTTGTTGACTCGTTGGTTATGGCTAAATTGATTATTATAGTCGAGACAATTTCGCTGTTGCCGGAGCGTATTGCCGCCTCGGATGCTGATTCGAGGAGCACTTTGGCTTCCTTATCGATTTTGTCGTTGCCGTTGGCGTTGAAGTTGTAGAGGTTGGCGAGGCTTGTGAAGATATATGCGAGCTGGAAGTCGTTGCCGTCCTCCTCGGCAATCTGGCGTGCAAGGGTCAGGTTTCTGTAAGCTTTCCTGTAGTCGATTTCGTGGGTCATGTATATGTTGCCGAGATGCCGGAGAGCCTCGGTGGCGGTTCTGCGCACAGATGTATCCTCCGGATTCTCCAGATAACGGTTCGAGACGATTGAAAAGCAGGCGATCGCACGGTAGGCGAGTGAGTCGGTCTTGAAATATTCCGTACCTTTCGAAAGGAGCTCTCTTCCGGTAAGGCGTGAAAGGGATTCCATATCCTTGTCTGACGGCTGTGCGGCGGATGCAGAGCGTGCAGCCAGCAGGAAAATGATGGAAATGAGGAGACTGATTGTTCGTGGATGGTTGGAGGGTAACATGTGGTGTTAAAAAAATAGAAGGTCCAAGAGGTTTTGGAGTTGTAAAGTTACATAAAAAAGGGTAGAATGGCAAAAAAAATTTGGAGGGTTGGGGAAAAAGGGTTAACTTTGCAGTGCAAAGCCCAGATGGCGGAATCGGTAGACGCGCTGGTCTCAAACACCAGTGGAGCAATCCGTGCCGGTTCGACCCCGGCTCTGGGTACGAGGCGGGGAGCTTTCTAAAGAAAGCTCCCCGCTGTGCTTTTGATCGGAGGGATCGGAGGGATCGGGGGGATCGGAATTATCGGAGGGATCGGGGGGATCGGAATTATCGGAGGGATCGGAATTATCGGGGAAATCGGAGTTATCGATTGCCCTGATTATTCTGATTATTCTGATT
>DKYZ01000044.1:0-940 GCA_002493515.1 Porphyromonadaceae bacterium UBA7087
ACCTTTACGTCGCCTGTTCCACGTGGAGCAGCACGGTCCTGCTCTCTGTCGATAACGGCCTTGATAGGCTTCATACCCTCCTTGAAGTAGGGGCCTACCGGCGAGCAGAATACGATGAAGTCGGCTTCGTCGACGGCCTTAACGCCGAGACATGCTTTCGAGCCGATCAACATCGGTCGCAGATAGAGCGATGCGCCAGTGCCGTAGGGGGGAATGTAGTCGGCATTGAGCTTGACGAGTTCCTTGCATGCCTCGACGAACATCTCTACCGAAGGCATGGGCAGGCAAAGACGCTCTGCCGACGATATCATGCGCTTGGCATTCTCCTCGGGGCGGAACAGACGAACCTTGCCGTCCACGCCGCGGAATGCCTTCAATCCTTCGAATATCTCCAAACCGTAATGCAGGCAGGCGGCAGAGATGTGCATGCGCATATACTCGTCGTCGGTTGCCTCCATTGCGCCCCACTTGCCGTCGGCATAGTGGAAGCGTACATTGTAAGCCGTCTTGTAGTAGTTGAAACCGAGCTTACCCCATTCGATGTTTTCCATAGTTTAATCAGTTGAGTTTTAAGGTATTAATTGTTTCATATTTATCCTATCATCGCTCCGCTGTTGACCCCTTGCTCGGGCTGCAACAGCACCAGCCGTCCCGTTGCATCCTCGGCCATGAGGATCATCCCGTTGGATGTTATGCCCTTTATCTCGCGCGGTGCGAGGTTGACCAGGACGAGTATCTGACGGCCTACAAGCTCCTCGGGAGTATAATGTTCGGCTATGCCCGACACTATCGTGCGTTTGTCTATACCGGTATCGATCGTGAGCTTCAGCAGCTTTTTGGTCTTGGCGACCTTCTCTGCCGCGAGAATGGTCGATACGCGGATATCCATGCGCTGGAAGTCGTCGAACGAAACCGTCTCTTTCTGGTCGGTTACATTGTT
>DKYZ01000044.1:1284-11234 GCA_002493515.1 Porphyromonadaceae bacterium UBA7087
GTATGGCATCGTCCTCGATCTTCTCGAAAAGCAGTTCCGGCTCGCCGATTCGGTGTCCGGCCTCGATGAGCGTCTCCGATCCGAGCAAGTCCCAACCCAAAGGTTTGATATCGAGCATCTTGACTATCTTGGCGGCGCTCAACGGCATGAACGGTTCTATCGCTATCGACAGGTCGGCCGTGAGCTGCAATGCTATGTTGAGTATGGTCTTTACGCGCTCTGGATCGGTCTTTACTACCTTCCACGGCTCCGTGTCGGCCAGATACTTGTTGCCTATGCGGGCGTATGTCATGGCATCCTTCAACGCCTCGCGGAAGTGGTATGTCTCGATGTTGCGTTCGAGCGATGCGCGTATCTGCGCCACCTCGTCGAGCGTCTGGCGGTCGTAGTCCGTCAGCTGGCCGCATGCGGGCACCGCACCGTCGTAGTACTTCTTCGTGAGCACGAGCGCACGGTTGACGAAGTTGCCCAGCACGGCCACCAGCTCGCTGTTGTTGCGCGACTGGAAGTCTTTCCACGTGAAGTCGTTATCCTTGGTTTCGGGGGCGTTGGCGCACAATACGTAGCGCAGCACATCCTCCTTGCCCGGGAAGTCGTCGAGATACTCGTGCAGCCATACTGCCCAGTTGCGCGACGTCGAGATCTTGTCGTCCTCGAGGTTGAGGAACTCGTTGGCCGGCACGTTGTCGGGAAGGTTGTAGCTTCCGTCGGCCATGAGCATGGCGGGGAAGACGATGCAATGGAACACGATATTGTCCTTGCCGATGAAATGGAGCATGCGGGTCTCCGGGTCTTTCCACCATTTCTCCCAGTCGTCGCCCACGGCGTCGATGGTGTTGGATATGTAGCCTATCGGGGCGTCAAACCATACGTAGAGCACTTTCCCCTCCGCGCCCTCCACAGGCACGGGGATGCCCCATTTCAGGTCGCGGCTCACGGCGCGGGGCTGCAGGCCCATGTCGAGCCACGACTTGCACTGGCCGTAGACGTTGGGCTTCCACTCCTTGTGCTCCTCGAGGATCCACTTGCGCAGCGTCGGCTCCCACTTGTCGAGGGGGAGATACCAGTGGGAGGTCTCGCGCATCACGGGCGTGGAGCCGGAAAGGGCCGATTTCGGATTGATCAGGTCGGTGGCGTTGAGCGACGTGCCGCACGCCTCACACTGGTCGCCGTAGGCATGCTCGTCGCCGCAGTGGGGGCATGTGCCCGTCACGTAACGGTCGGCGAGAAACTCTCCCGCCTCCTCGTCGTAGAGCTGCATCGACGTCTTCTCCACAAACTCACCCTTCTCGTAGAGCTTGCGGAAGAAGTCGGAGGCCGTGCGGCGGTGGGTCTCGGAGGTGGTGCGTCCGTAGACGTCGAAAGATATTCCGAGCTCGGCAAACGAGTCCTTGATTATATTATGGTAGCGGTCAACGATGTCCTGGGGGGTCACACCCTCCTTGCGGGCCTTGATGGTGATGGGCACGCCATGCTCGTCGCTGCCACCCACGAAAAACACCTCCTCACCCTTCAGGCGCATATAGCGGGCATAGATGTCGGCCGGCACGTAGACGCCGGCGAGATGCCCGATATGCACAGGCCCGTTGGCATAGGGCAGCGCGGATGTGATGAGTGTCCTTTTGAATTTCTTTTCCATATTATAGTTCTTGTTTGTTCTATCCGATTATTTCTTCCTTATCAGGGTCAGGCCGTCGCGAAGCGGCACTATCACCTTCTCGACGTCGCTGTCGGCCGCCACCAGGGCGTTGAAGGCGAGCACCCCGGCCGTCTGCGGGCTATGCTTGCTCTGCTCCACCACGTGTCCGTCCCACAGCGTGTTGTCGGCTATTATATAGCCTCCGCGCCTCACTTTCGGCTTCACCGCCTCGTAATATGCGGTATATTCCCGTTTGTCGGCGTCGATGAAGACCATGTCGAGCTCGCCGTCGGCAAACCCGCCTATGACCTCCACGGCATCGCCGATATGGAGCGTCACCTTCCTTCCGCACGGGTCGCTGCAGAGGTTGCCACGGATGAAGTCTTCCAGCTCGTCGTCTATCTCGACGGTGTGGAGCTCTGCGTCGTCGGCCATCCCCTCCGCTATACACAGTGCGGAGTATCCGGCGAACGTGCCCAGCTCAAGGGCTTTCCGGGGATTTATCATCTGCGTGAGCATCTTCAGCAGGCGTCCCTGGACGTGGCCAGAGACCATCCTGCCGTTTACCAGCCGCAGGTTGGCGGCGCGGTTGATGCGGCGCAGGTGTGGCGGCTCGGGGTCGATGTGGCTCTCGATATATGATTCCAGTCGTAGGTCCATATTGTCATTTATTCGGTCGCGGCAGGCCGTGACCCTATTATCCAATCCAATGCCAGGCGGTAGCCTTCGAGACCGAGACCGGTGATCACGCCTCTGCAGGCGGGAGCGGTCACGGAATGGCTTCGGAACTCCTCGCGCGCATGTATATTGGAGATATGTACCTCCACGGCCGGCACCGGCACGGCACGCAGCGCGTCGGCTATGGCATGGCTGTAATGGGCATATGCCCCGGGATTGATCACGATGCCGTCACAATCGCCCGAGAAGCCCGCTTTCTGGATATAGTCGATAAGGGCTCCCTCGGAATTGCTCTGGAAATAGTCAATCCCGACATCGGGCCGGGCCGCGCGCAAGGCGGCGAGGTATTCGTCGAAGGGGCGTGAGCCGTATACCTCCGGCTGCCGCCGTCCGAGCAGGTTGAGGTTCGGGCCGTTGATTATGGAGATCTTCATACGGGTTGAAAGGTTTTGACGGTTTTACAAGCGGACGGAGGGAGGCTGTCGAGGGAAGGAGAAGGAGAGAGATTAAGGGATGGGAGTATATAACGAAAAAGAGCAGCAGGAAACCTAAGTTTACGCTGCTGCTCTTCCTCTCTCCTCGGCGGTGCGGACGGGACTCGAACCCGCGACCCCATGCGTGACAGGCATGTATTCTAACCAGGCTGAACTACCGCACCTTTTAGAGTCTTTGGCTGCTCTCGGAGAATCAGTGTTTGTTTGTTTCCCGATTGCGAGTGCAAAGTTACAACCTTTTTTGAAACCCACCAAATTTTTCAGCAAAAAAATTTCAAAAAATTTTTCAATTTTTTCATATCTCGCTGTATTTCAACGAAATAAAATTTGAAAAATTTTTAAGCAAAATTTGGAGGAAATGCGTCGCGACACTAAAAATAACCCGATTTTCTGTTCTCCTCAACCTGGGGGCATCATTTTCTGCGCTGGCCCCAACGGGTGTTGCCCCACGAAAAGTTGTTGCTCCATGAAAAGTAGACACGGAAAGGCAGAAAAACGACGAATAGACCCTGAATTTGGGGGAGAGCGGCATTTTGGCGGTTTCAAATTTGGGGGAGAGCGGCATTTTGCCGTTTAGCTAAGGCGTAACGGATTGACATACTATCCGTTATTGTGTATCTATGCCAGGCCCGGAGGGCATGGCGCCTACGCTCGACATTCGACCAGCGGGGCGCATCTGTCACAGACGCGCCCCGCTTTATTCATATGAAAAATGTCTTTTCGGTTGGTTGCTCTTTTATTTCGTGGCCGGCATATTCGGCTCCGTCGGCCAGTAGGGGTTCTGGTAGATTATGGAACCGTCATATTTTCCGTCGTCAGATGTCAGAGTGAACTGGAAAATAGGAATCGGACGCCAGTAATGGGCCATGCTCCAGGTAAGGCCATTGAACACCTCACTGCTTTCACTACCCTCATAAGGACGCAGATACTCGGAGAGGCTCTCGGAAGAAATTGTCTCCTTCAGTATTTTCTGGTCATACCAGTCCTGCATCGGAGTATTCCAGATATGGATACCCTCGATATGATAGGGATTCGTGATGAGCTGGTCGAACGAACGCCAGCGCTTGAGGTCCATCCAGCGGAGATTCTCAGCCATAAGCTCGCAACGACGCTCACGGCGGATGTTGTAGCGAACCGGGTCGATGATCTGACCAGCAGTGTATGCGCCCCAGTCGCCCTTGGCTTCCTGCGTCATATCTGTAGCATCGATGGTGAGATGGAAATTGGTCTCAAGACCCGCATTACGCGCGCGGAGCTTTGTCCAATACTCCTCGGACGTTCCGTCAAGCTGGCCATAACGCTCATAATAAGCCTCGATATAGTTGAGAAGCGCCTCGTTGCTGCGGAATACCGGACATGCTGTGTAGTTATCGCCGTTTCCACACATGCTCTGGTCATAATAGTTACCCTTACGGAGAGCATATCCTGTGGAATATACGTTCTCCACATCAGATTCAAGAATTGCGGGATAAGGCTCCACAGGAACAGCATGTGAACCGTTTCCGGAAATAAGCACATTCTTCTGACCGGGCTCCTTAAGCAGAACCGACAGACGGGGGTCACGACCCTCGCGGACAAGCCTCAGCTCAGTGTCACCCTTGTAGTTGGGGCTGGCATAGATAGGAAGACCATCCGCCATAGTGAAGCAGTCGACCATACCTCGTGTGGTTCCACAGTCGCGGTTGCCCTTCTGTGCGTACACGCATACATTATGCGTGATTCCGAGAGAACGGCTGTACTGACGCCAGAGAAGCACCTCCTGATAGGAGGAAAGGTCGAGGGTGGCAAACATGGCGAGCCAGGGATTCTCCGCCTCAAGCTGGGCCTGGGTGGCACCCTCTGTCTGGGGAACTATACCGGTATTGGGAGTAAGGACAGCCTTGTCGGCAACGACTTTGGCGGCAGCGACAGCCTGCTCGAGGAACCAGTTGGCCTCAGCCTCGAGCGAACCTGCCTTATACTGGAAGTTCTTGTTATAATCCCTCTGGTATCCCGGCCACTCCTTGTCGCCGGGCACGAACGGAGTTCCGGCGAAGTTCTTCAGCCAAGTACCCTCGTAGAGAGCCACGCGGCTCTTGATCAGATAAGCCACATCGGCATTCACACGGGTAGTCGCCATATTGGTGGCGCTAAGGAACTCGATAGCCTTGTCAAGATCATCAAGGATGAAGCGTGCCACCTCGTTATGAGGATAACGACGGCTCGCCTGCGTGGTCTGTTCAAGATCAGCGTCAAGACAGGTGGTGATGATGGGGAAATCTCCGTAACGCTGCATCAGAGTGAAGTACTCGTATGCGCGGAAGAAATACATCTCTCCTA
Source organism: Porphyromonadaceae bacterium UBA7087 (assembly GCA_002493515.1). GTDB lineage: Bacteria > Bacteroidota > Bacteroidia > Bacteroidales > Muribaculaceae > Lepagella. The sequence goes on from DKYZ01000044.1 coordinate 6,415, forward strand.
TATAATGGCGTATCTGATTCATCTGGCTCTGATCGCCGGTAAGCTCGCCGCTCTCGTATTTCGGCAACACCTGATCGAAGAAATAGTTGATGGTGTTGATTCTTGTGAAGTTGTAATTGTCACCATCCGCCATAGGAGTGCGCCATTTACCCTTCACATAGATATTGTCATATACATGCGACACCATGTTGTCGGTGTTCAGATCTCCGCCGTATGTACCGTAGCTCCAGTTCGATGTCGAGGGAAGCACCTCCGTATAGCGGGCGTTGCAGTACGCCTCGAGATGAGCCGGCTCGGTGAAGTAAATTTCCGGGGTGATCTGCGACAACGGCTCCTTGTTGAGGTAGTCGTTGCAAGAGGTCATCGCTCCGGCAGCCGCCATAAACAAGGCGGCCTGAAGATATATCTTGGTTTTCATCTTGATTTGCTGTTATTATAACGTTACATTCAGACCGAATGAATATGTACGCGAAAGAGGATAAGCACATCCACCCCATCCGGAGCCGATTGTCTCGGGGTCGAACAGTGAGGAGAGGTGGGTTCCCGTGAGAAGGTTCTCGCCAGAGAAATAGATGCGGATCTTGTCGAAGCCGATCTTCTGGGTAAGGTGTCTCGGGATAGTGTAGCCTACCTGGAGGTTCTTCAGACGGATATAGGAGGCGTTCTGCAGATAGCGGGTCTGCACCTGCTTGTTTCTGCCTCCGCCCGAGAATATGGGACGGGGATAATATGAGTCAAGATTCACATTTCCATGACCGTTCTTCACAGACCAGGTGTTCTCATCGCGGAAATAATCCTCATGCTGAAGCAGACCCTGTGACCACCACAGGTTATCCTCGATACCCCAGAAGTAGGAGCTTCCCTGCCAGTAGTCGCGCTTGCCGACGCCCTGCAGATATACGCGGAGGTCGAAGCCCTTGTAATCGGCTGTCAGGTCAAGAGAGAACATGAAACGCGGTGTGGAGTTACCGATAAGCTTGAGGTCGCCGTGATCGTCGAGAGTGCTTGCTCCGGCGCTGATCACGCCATCACCATTGAGGTCTCGATACATGATGTCGCCGGCGCCCCAGTTGTCGCCGAGCTGGCTCTGGCCGCCATTGGGCAGGGAGTTGAGATGGTTCTGCATCTCCTCATTGGTCTTGGCGATACCGATTGTCTCGTAACCCCAGATCTCACCGGTATAACGACCGGGAATATAACGACCGGGATTACCCGGATCCGCATTGGGAAGAGTGTTCGACGGGTTGACAGGATAGCTCGTCACTTTGTTGCGTGAGTCGGAAAGCACGAACTTGGCGCCATAGCCGAGACCGAACTCAGTGCGGTCGTTCCAGGAGATTTCAAAATCCCAACCGTTGGTGCGCATATCGCAGTTGTTGGTCTTGGGAACGGATGTACCGAGAGTTGCAGGAAGCTCGGGAGCCGGGCCTACCATGTTCTTGGTAGAGCGGATGTAGTAGTCGAAGCTACCACGCAGACGGTTGTTGAAGAGAGCGAAGTCAAGACCGAAGTCCCAGTTGTAGATCTTCTCCCATCCGAGGAGTGTGGATACGAGATCGGGGAATCCGAGAGTATTGGGCTTGAGACCACCCTGCAGCCAGCTACCGTTGTTCACGCCCGGGTTGAGCACGCGGTAGGTCTGATACCAGTTAGTGATGTTCTGGTTACCGAGGGCACCGTATGACGCGCGGAGCTTGAGCTGGCCGCATACCGTGGCATAGTCTTCCCAGAATTTCTCGTTTGCGATGTTCCAACCGATTGATGCGGAGGGGAGCCATATCCAGCGCTTGTCGCTGCGGAAACGTGAGGAACCGTCATAACGGAGGTTGAACTCGGCGAGATAACGGCTGTCATAGCTGTAGTTGATACGTCCGAAGAAACCGGCGGTATCCCACTGGTTCTTGGCACCGTTACCCAGATAGTAGGGCACGCCGCCGACATCAGGTGTGATAGGTTCTCCGTCGACACTTGTACCTGTCGTGAGGTTGATTACGGGAAGACTCGGCACCATCACGCCGTTACGCTGTGCGTAATAGCCGATCTGCTTCATGTTTTCTGTCTGGAAACCGAGCATCACGTGGAAGTCATTCTTCTCTGCAACCGTCCAGTCGTAGTTTGTGAAGAGGTTGAGGTTGAAGAAGTTCTCCTTATAATAACGGTCGCTGACGTTGCTTCCGCGGTCATACAGATAGGGATTGCCGTCTACATCATGATTATATGTCATGAGCTTGCCCCAATGGCGGGTCTGCGACAGGATGTTGTAGTTGAACTCCGCATGGATATCCCAGCCCTTCAGGGGATTGAACACGAGTTCAAGCTGATGCACATTGCGGTCGGTCTGCGTATTGTCCTCGCCGGCGGTTGCAAGACCGTTGATGGGAGAGGGCGCATCGAAGAAGAAACCGTTGTTGTCATACACAGGGAGCGTAGGCCAGCCCTGGCGTCCGATTGACTGATAGAGGTTATCGGTCAGTGTCGCAGGACGTGTATAATCCTGACGGGTCCAGCGGGTGCTGTAGCCGAAACGCAGCCAGGGGAAGAGCTGGGCTCCGATACGGCCGTTGAGCATATACGTCTTCTTGTCGTTCTTGCCCCAGCGGATCATACCCTCCTGGTTGGAGAAGTTGGCGGAGAAGTAATAGTTGATCTTGTCCGTACCGCCGGATACCGAGAGGTTGTGCTCCTGTGAGAAGTTATGGTCCTTGTATATCTCGCCATACCAGTCCACATTCGCGTTTGTACCGCCACCGTATGCCTCCTGCCAATACTGCGGGTTGTTCGGGTCAGGACGGGTGGTTGTGGTGAGTTCGCCTTTCTGATATGCGATAATTCTCTCGATCCAGTCATCCTTGAAATGCGGTCCCCAGTTGGGAGTGTTCATACATCCGTCGTTGTAATACTTGGCGAAAGTGTATGAATCCTGTGTGTGGGCCAGGTTGATGAGGTTGGAGAAACGGAACGAGTTCTGGTAGTTGATCACGGCCTTGCCCTCCTTACCTTTCTTGGTAGTGACAAGAATCACACCGAAAGGAGCGCGTGAACCGTAGATAGAAGCTGCAGCGGCATCCTTGAGGACGGATACACTCTCCACATCCTGGGGGTTGAGGACATTGATGTCGCCCTCCACGCCGTCGATGAGCACGAGCGGCGAGCCGCTTGAGCCGTCACCGATGGTTCCGACGCCACGGATGTTGATCGAGGGGTTGGTCTCGAGCGAGCCGCTGCCGACGTTGATGTTCAGACCGGCCACGGCACCCTGGAGTGCCTCAGCCACGTTGTTGAGCGGGCGGTCGTTGAGCAGCTTGGTGTCGACGGTGCTGACCGCACCTGTCAGGTTGACGCGCTTCTGCGTTCCGAAACCTACGACAACCACCTCGTCGAGGAGGTCGGGCTGGGTTGACATCTCCACCTTCATGTCTGTGGCGGCGGGCATCTCCTTCTGGGCATAGCCCACATAGGAGAATACCAGCGTCGATCCGGCGGGAACCTTCAGCTGGAAACGGCCGTCGATGTCGGTTGCCACTGCATTGGAGGGTTTACCCTTCTCCATCACGGTCGCGCCGATCAGCGGACCCTCAGCGTCCTCCACGACTCCGGAGGCGGTGATGACTGACTGCCCGGCCTGAGCCTGAGGCAGCGGACTGGGAGAGGCGGCAGCGTAGGCGGGAGCCCCGGCCAGGAAGCCGGCGCATACCAAGGCTGTGGCCAACAGTCTCTTGTCATTAAATAACTGGTAATAATTCATACAGGTTGTTATGTTGGTTAACTGATATAGTTCGTTGCTGTTTTCAGCTTTACCGAATCTTTCCGTTTATCGTCCGGAAACGACGTTCTTGATTTGAGTTTCGTGGCATTATGATTGTCTATCAAATCGGGCAACGGCAAAATTACTATTAAAAGATGTAAATTAAGCGTCTTTCAATGTTAATTTTTGTAAATAAATCGTTAAGATATGTTAATGTAGATGTATACCCTATTTTGCGCAAGTTTATATGAGGATTGTCGCTCCAAGCAATTGTTTCAAGCATATTACCATATAACAGGATATAAGGACCGAATATTTGACATTTGTCTAATAAAAGCGCCCCTCTCCCGAGGCAGGCGCTTTACGTTAATATTTTTAAACGGACGGGCGGGCTCAGCCGCGCAGATTGTAATTGCGGAAATCGAGTGTCATGCCGTACCGGCAGAGGAAATCGACGCCCAAGGCGCCGTCGATGCGCTGTCCCGTAAGGATGCGCACCGTCTGCAAAGCCGTGGTGAGGTCCATGACGCAGAAATCGCAGCTATATGTAGAGCCGCCCAGGGCAATGTCGCCGTTTACCATGAATATCTTCTGGGGGTCGCCGTCCATTCCAATCATATAGTCGTCGTGGCCTATACCTTTGAATAAGCCGGGATGGCTGTCAAAGGCCTCCTTGATGAGCACGTTGTATGACGCTCCGGTGTCTATGAGCAGACACAAGCTGCCGTCGTCGGTAGTCACCAACGGCATCTTTGCTTTCTTCACCCATTTTTCTATCGATATATTCACAACCTTGAATTTTAAGCGCTTTCCTTTTATAACGTTACAAATCCTGATTTTGTTTCAGTCCGCAGGGGTTGGCCGGGGCGCCCCCGGACGAGAGGGCCTCCGCCACGACGTGCCGCAATGCCTCGCACAAAAAACGGATGGAATCTCTTTTTTTGGAAAATTCCAAATATTTTCCCAAAAGCCCATTGTAATTTAGCGCACAAATAACCGACCATAGACAAAAACAGAATATCCCAATACCATAAAAATTACAACCAACTACCTTATGGGAACTTCTATAAATTAA
>DKYZ01000053.1:0-7098 GCA_002493515.1 Porphyromonadaceae bacterium UBA7087
CTAACCGCTACACTAATCGGCCATATTAAATCGGGAAGACGAGCGGCGGTCTTCCCGACCTATCTTATTCACTAAAAAACTTACTCAGCCTCTGCCGGAGCAGCTGTCTCCTCAGCATTTGCGGCCTCGGCCTCTGCCTTGGCTGCAGCCTCTGCTGCGAGCTTCTCTGCTTTCTTCTTAGCTACCTCCTCAGCCTTCTGACGGTTCCTCTCAGCCTCAGCGTCGAAACGCTGCTTTGCTGCCTCAGCCGCCTTAGCCTCGTTGGCTGCCTTGAATGCATTCACACTCTTCTCTTTCGATGCCTTCCAGGCGTCGAAGCGACGCTGTGCCTCCTCCTCGCTGAAAGCGCCTTTCTTGACGCCGCCTCGTAGATGCTTCATCAGCATCACGCCCTCCTTAGAGAGAATCGAGCGTACTGTGTCTGTAGGCTGCGCGCCTACCTCTACCCAATACAAAGCACGGTCGAAGTCTAAACTTATTGTAGCAGGATTAGTGTTCGGATTATAAGAACCTATCCTTTCAATAAATCTACCATCTCGTGGTGCCCTGCTATCGGCGATTACAATCGGATAATAAGCGTAGCCCTTGCGGCCGTGACGCTGTAATCTAATCTTGGTTGCCATAAACTTGACGTTTCTTTTGTTTGGTTTTAGTTGTGGACCCGAGGGCCCGTTTCGCTTTTGCGAGTGCAAAGTTAGACATTTTCCCGTTACCCACCAAACTTTTCCATGAAAAATTTCAACAATTTTATTTTCTCCCCCTTTTTTTATAACTTTACACTCCCTTTACAGGGGCTACACATTATTACATATAAGACACCAGCACAAACATACCACCGGAATATGAACGACAATCCCCTGCTGCAACGCCTCAACGGCCTTGACGCCCGTTTCGATGAAGTGGCCACTCTCATAACCGACCCTGCCGTGATCGCCGACCAGCAACGCTACGTCCGCCTCACAAAGGAATACCGGGAGCTTCAGAAGATTCTCGAGGCCACCGACCTCTACAAATCCCTGCTGCGCTCAATCGAGGAGTCAAAAGATATCCTCGCCAACGAATCAGACCAGGAGATGCGCGAGCTTGCACGAGAGGAACTCGACTCGGCTACAGAACAGCTGCCGAAGGTGGAGCAACAGATCAAGCTGCTTCTCATTCCCGCCGACCCCGACGACTCGAAGAACGCCGTCGTGGAAATCAGAGGAGGCACGGGAGGCGACGAAGCCGCCCTCTTCGCAGGCGACCTTTTCCGCATGTATCAGAAATTCGCCGAATCAAAAGGGTGGACACTCTCAGTCTCGTCTGTCTCAGAAGGCGCCGCGGGTGGTTTCAAGGAGATTATCTTCACGCTCACCGGCACCGACGTCTACGGCACCATGAAATACGAGAGCGGCGTTCACCGCGTGCAGCGGGTGCCCGTCACCGAGACCCAGGGGCGCGTGCACACCTCCGCAGCGACAGTGGCCGTACTTCCCGAGGCACAGGAATTTGACGTGGAGATACACGAAGGTGAAATCAAATGGGACACCTTCCGCTCCGGAGGCGCCGGAGGGCAGAACGTCAACAAAGTGGAATCCGGAGTCCGGCTCCGATACAACTGGAAGAACCCCGTCACAGGCGTGGTGGAGGAGATTCTGATCGAATGCACAGAGACACGCGACCAGCCAAAGAACAAGGAACGTGCACTCTCAAGGCTGCGCACGTTCATCTACGACAAGGAGCATCAGAAATATCTCGACGACATCGCCTCAAAGAGAAAGACAATGGTCTCGACGGGCGACCGCTCGGCCAAGATACGCACCTACAACTATCCCCAGGGAAGAATCACCGACCACCGCATCAACTACACCATCTATAACCTCCAGGCCTTCGTCAACGGCGACATACAGGAATGCATCGACCGCCTCATCGTGGCCGAGAACGCCGAGAAGCTCAAAGCCGCGGAATTATAAGAACCATTGAAGTAGAAAATTGTTGTATTTGTATAATCAAAACATTCAAATATAATGCAACTATGAAAATACTATCAATCATCTTCTACGCAATCGGTTCGATTCTCCTCATTATATCATGCTTCACAATGAGCGTCACAGCCACCTGGTGGCTCGGCGGAATCGCTGTCGCCTGTCTCATAGCCGGATGTGTGTTCCAGTTCAATTCAAACAAGAACCGCAGATACATCCACCACAGGAACTACAACTGACAGCCGACAGCCGAATAAGGTTCAGAAAACAAAATCCTCAGCCTGCGACAATGTCGCGGGCTTTCCTATGTCTATAAGCCTCAGGCCATCCAGCGCCTCCCCCCTGACAATCTCACTCCGCGACGGCGAAAGGAAATAATCCATCACTGGAAAGGCGCCGCTGCCGCCAAAAAGACTCCGCATCTCCTCCACCGCGCCACCCGAGACCACGTAGATGCCGCTGAAAGCATACTCCCGGCTAAAAGGCGACGGAGAATATCCCTCCGGCCTATAGCGACCGTCGGTCACGTTGTGCCACCCCTCAAGCCGCATGTCGGGAGAAAACAGAAGCCGGCGCGACGATTCACGCTCGCTCACAAGCAACGTCGCTCCACTCTCTTGCCGGCAATGACGCTCCATAAGCCATCCCAGGGGGGCATCGCTGAGTATGTCGACATTATGCACCAAAGCCGGCCCCCCGTCTGCGAACAGAAGTCCGGAGGCCTTCACAAGGCCGCCCCCCGTATCCATAAGACGCCCGCTCTCATCACTGACCTCTATGCGTATGTCGCCGAAATCCCGGCTGCCGAGAAAATCTATAATCTGGTCCGGAAAATGATGCACATTCACCACAATATGGTCAAAACCCTCGCATCTCAACCTCGCTATGACCCGCTCAAGCATCGGTATGCCCTTTACCGGAACCAATGCCTTGGGATGCCGCTGAGTCCAAGGCTTCAGCCGCGTGCCGAGTCCGGCCGCCAATATCATCGCATTCATATCTCCTTATCTTTATATTATCTTTCCCTGTGACACAACTTTACCCTCACATCAGGAAACCGCTCGCCCAGATGCCGCGCCATGGCCTCCGCGCAATACACCGAGCGATGCTGGCCTCCCGTACAGCCGAATCCCACCTGCAGCGACGAGAATCCCCTCTGCGCATAGCGGCTCACGCTGCGGTCAACAAGTCCATAGACATTCTCCATGAAATCCTGCACCTCTCCCCTCTCCTCGAGAAAGCGAATCACCTCCGGATCCCTCCCCGTCTTCGACTTATACTCCGGGTATCTCCCCGGATTATGCATGCCGCGACAGTCAAACATGAATCCGCCCCCATTGCCGCTGAAATCATCAGGATAACCCTTCTTGTATGAGAAACTGAACACACTGACCGTCAACCCCGGGGAATCGACGCCCCGGAACCTACGGTCTTCCACAAGATGGCCGCATATCCTTCCCAACTCAGGATACGGCTCCAGCGCGCCCTCCTCTGTCAGACGCTCCAGATTGCGCAACGCTCCCGGAATACTGGTGAGGAAATGCGACTTCCGCTCGACGAGGCCGCGCAGTCCATACGCGCCGAGCACCTGGAGCGCCCTGAACAGCCTAAGGTCGGGCAGCGGAGCCAGAAACTCCCTCTCATCAATATCCACGACCTTGCAATATGACGCCACATAGCGGTCGAGCAGCGACAAGCGGAAATCCTCACCGAAAGGAGCCTTTGCCTGCCAGATAAACGACACCGCATCGTAAAGACATGGTCCGCGACGGCCACCCTGATAGTCGATCCACCAAGGCTCGCCCTCCCTGACCATCACGTTGCGGCTCTGGCAGTCGCGATACATAAACCCAACCGAGCCACCCTCTATCCCTGAGAGGCGCGACACAAGCCTGTCGAAATCATCCTCGAGAAGATTCTCGTCGAAGACCTCGCCCGAGGGGCGCAGATACTCATATTTGAAATAATTGAGGTCCCACATCGCCTGACGCTTTCCGAACGGAGGCATATATACCGCATCCTTCCATTTATCGTAAGCCACCCGCTGCATGCGCGGCAGATTCTCCATAGCCGCCAGAGCAAGCCCCCGGCCCTCCTCGGTAGCGAGCAATGAGTAAAGCGACACGTCGCCGAGATCCTCCTGCAGACAGCATCCGGCATCCGGCTCGCCACCGTAGATGAGCGGCACGTTGCATCCGGCCTCCCTGAACACCCGGGAGAGCATCATGAAACTTCTGCATTCGGCCTTATCCTCCCCCGCGACGCCGATCACCGGCGGCACATGCAGCTCCCGGCCGTCGCCCGAGGAAACCAGACATTCCCCGAACCTGTAATAACGTCTCGACGAGCCGCTCCCCTCCAGCCGAAGAGGCGACTGCCTTACGCCATACACCTTATTATATAATAAGCATATCCTGTCGCAGGCATCCATAGCCATCCCGCCCCGTGACTGAGGCATATCAGCGCCCGCTTTCGCATCTTTTTCTTTCTCCATCATTAAAAAATCCGGTCTTTGTTATCATCGTGGTGCAAAATTAATCATTAGTATTGATAAAATAACTTAAAAAAATTGCGGGGAGCCTATTTTTTTCATATCTTTGCATTCGTAACGGGATCAGGGCAGGCATTTGTCAACCCCCGACATCCCCCAGATAGAGGAACCCGAAATCAAGACAATCTACATAAGTCATTAAATATAAGAATACAATGGCAACCATTGACAATTACAATTTCGCAGGTAAAAAAGCCATCGTCAGAGTAGACTTCAACGTGCCCCTCGACGAGAACGGCCATGTCACCGACGACACCCGCATCCGCGGCGCTCTCCCCACACTCAAGAAAATCCTCGCTGACGGAGGAAGCCTGATTCTCATGTCGCACATGGGCAAGCCCAAAGGAAAAGTCAATCCCAAGCTCAGTCTTCTCCAGATCAGAAACGACGTTGCCAAAGCCCTCGGACGCGACGTCATGTTCGTGCCCGACTGCATGAAAGCCCAGGAGGCCGCCAAAGACCTCAAGCCGGGCGAAGTGCTGCTGCTCGAGAACCTCCGTTTCTATCCCGAAGAGGAGGGTAAACCCGTAGGCATCGACAAGAAAGACCCAGCGTATGCCGAGGCGGCCAAAGAGATGAAGGAGCGTCAGAAAGAGTTCGCCAAGACCCTGGCAAGCTATGCCGACGTCTACGTGAACGACGCTTTCGGAACAGCCCACCGCAAACACGCCTCCACGGCCGTGATCGCCGACTACTTCGCTCCCGAGGACAAGATGCTCGGATATCTGATGGAGAAAGAGGTGAAGGCCGTAGACAATATACTCAAGGACATCAAGCGCCCCTTCACTGCCATCATGGGCGGCTCGAAGGTATCCACCAAGATCGGCATCATAGAGAACCTAATGGACAAGGTGGACAACCTCATCCTCTGCGGCGGAATGACATTCACCTTCGCAAAGGCAATGGGAGGCCACATCGGCAACTCCATCTGCGAGGACGACAAGCTTGACCTGGCTCTCGACATCATGAAGAAGGCCAAGGAGAAAGGCGTCAATCTCGTGATCGGCACCGACTGCGTTGCCGCCGACGCCTTCAGCAACGACGCCAATACCCAGATCTGCCCCACGGGAGCCATCCCCGACGGCTGGGAGGGAATGGACGCCGGCCCGGAGAGCATCGAGGAGTTCCGCAAGGTGATTCTTCCTGCCAAGACCATCCTCTGGAACGGCCCTGCCGGAGTGTTTGAGTTCGACAGATTCACAGGAGGCTCACGCGCCATCGCCGAGGCAATCGTGGAGGCAACCAAGGATGGAGCCTTCAGCCTGGTGGGCGGCGGCGACTCAGTGGCCTGCGTCAACAAGTTCGGTCTCGCCGACAGCGTATCGTATGTATCGACGGGCGGAGGCGCGCTTCTCGAGGCAATCGAGGGAAAAGTGCTCCCCGGCATCGCAGCCATCAAAGGAGAAAAATAATAGCACAATCGTCTCTTGAAAGGGGCCCGGAGCCTCGTATTCCGGGCCCCATTTAACCAAAATAAAGCATTTCGCACCCGTTTTCACAAAAATTAGCCAACAAAAGAGCAACTGTAATCATTTTTTTTGATAATCCTATGTTGATTTTTTCAAATTAAATTGTAATTTTGCATTTGCAACGCGATCTTAAAATCTTGTGCTGCCCCAGCGCTGCCCAGGAAGCCGGTTTCAGTCGGCCCCGGCGCGTGAAAACCCTCTCCGGCAGACCCGGCACTCCGGCTGCCTCAGCGAAAAGCTCAAAAAGACACCCATTCAGAAAGAGATAAAAAAAAGATACTAAAACTTTAATCACAAAAACAAACAATCAAACATTATGGAATCTCAAAATCCGAAGCCTGCTGCCAACGCCGCAGCAAAAGTGAAAAAGGAGGAGAAAATCAGCAATGTACGCGGTATCCGCAATGCATTCCTCGTAATCATCGCCTGCGCTATCGCAGCCGTCTGCATCTTCCTCTTCGCTATGGGCGCCCCCGGCAACTTTGAGGGCAACGACCCCGCCGGACATCCTCTCAACCTCGCTGGTACCGTCTACAAGGGTGGATTCATCGTACCTATCCTGATGACCCTTCTCCTCACCGTGATCGTACTCTCCATCGAGCGTTGGATCGCCATCAGCTCCGCATCCGGCAAGGGCAACACCACCAAGTTCGTTGCCGACATCAAGGCTGACCTGGCCGCCAACAAGATTGACGCCGCCATGCAGAGATGCCGTCAGCAGAAGGGTTCGGTCGCATCTGTTGTCTACAACACTCTCGTGAAGTACAAAGAGATGGACTCCAACACCGTCCTGAGCAAGGAGCAGAAGCTCACAACCCTCCGCAACTCCGTAGAGGAGGCCACAGCTCTCGAGATGCCCGCCCTCTCGCAGAACCTCCCCATCATCGCGACGCTCACGACCCTCGGTACTCTCGTCGGACTTCTCGGAACCGTTATGGGTATGATCAAGTCGTTCCAGGCCCTCGCATCCTCCGGTTCGCCTGACTCCACAGAGCTCTCCACCGGTATCTCCGAGGCCCTTGTGAACACCGCCTTCGGTATCGCAACCGGTGCCTTCGCAGTTATCTCCTATAACTTCTTCACAAACAAAATCGACAACCTGACCTACGCTATC
>DKYZ01000053.1:7407-7536 GCA_002493515.1 Porphyromonadaceae bacterium UBA7087
CGAAATCGGTTTCTCAATCGTAGCCACTTTCGCAGCAACTCACTAATCTGAGGGCGAAAGCACCAACTATCATTTAACAATAACCGATAAAAGACGTTAGCAATCATGGGAAGAGTAAAAATAGCAAGA
>DKYZ01000073.1:0-6894 GCA_002493515.1 Porphyromonadaceae bacterium UBA7087
CCGGCTACCTTACAATCTCAGGCTACAATCCCCGTTTCGAGACCTACATGCTGAGGATTCCGAACCGAGAGGTCGAGATGGGTCTTTTCAAGAACCTGCTGCCGGCATACGCCGGCAAGAGCGCGGACGGAGGCTTCATGGAGATAACGGATTTCGTCCTTGACGTGGAGGCCGGCGACGCTGAGGCCTTCCTCACGCGTCTGCAGAGCTTCCTGGCCGACATACCTTACGAGCTGTCTAAGAACAAGCCAGAAATATATTTCGAGAACAACCTCTACATAATCTTCAAGCTTATGGGCTACTATGTCGATGCCGAATACCGCACATCGGACGGCCGCATCGACCTCCTGCTGAAAACTGACGACTACATATATGTGATGGAGCTTAAACTCAACGGCACGGCGCAGGACGCCATTGACCAGATCGACGCCAAGGGCTACACACTCCCCTTCCGCACCGATGGCCGCAAGCTCTTCAAGATCGGCATCTCCTTCTCCCAGACCACCCGCAACATCGACGACTGGATAATCGACAATGCATGCCTAACCTGAATAAAACAATAATCAGACGCCCGTCAGCACGACGGATAATCACAACCATAGTGTCCTTTTTCCTGCTATTGACTCTGCCAGCCGCCTGCCGGTCAGACAAGGACATCGATTCGGAGACGGAGTCCGCTTTGGAAAGGCTCGACAGCACCCTGCGCCAGTTCGGCAACGTCAGGAGGGAATACAGCCGCCAGACTGATTCAATAAGACAGCGGCTTGCCGAGATACGCCCCGGCGCGGACAACCGTCGTGTCTGCGAGATATATGACGCCCTGTTCAAAAGATATCTTTATACGGATGCTGATTCCGCGATAAAATATGCGAAGTCGAGAATCAGCCATTCCCACGACACAGTAAGCAGGGCAGTCGGTTACTACAACCTGGCCAAGGCATATATTACCAAAGGGCACGAGACAGACGCATTCGAGGCCCTTGTCGAGACATACCCCGACACCGGCAACCTCCGTGTGAAGCCGCATTATTACGAGCTTATGATATTCAGGAAAAACATGCTGGATGAGAAACCGGACATGTGGTTCCGGCGGCTGCGCGGGATTTCCGCTCCCGGAAGCAGGCCGTATATCATTTCAGACGCGGTATTGTCAGGGGCGGAAGGCGACGCAGCCAAAGGAGTCCGGGAAATTGACCGTATTCTTGAAGCCGACGGAAACACCTCGCGGTTCAGGGCCGTCGCCCAGCTGATGAAAGGAAGGCTCCAGCTCCAGGCCGGAGACACGGCAAAGGCCATAAGAAGTCTTTGCGAGGCGTCAATCCTTGACCTGACAATCCCCACCTACCGCTACCGTGCGCTCAGCGAGCTGTCGCTGGTGCTGGCCAGGACCCACGACTCCCGACGCGCATATGAATACATCCACTTCGCCAACGACAACATAAACGCGGCCGGAATAATGGGAGATATGGTTGCTGTCAACGGAATAATGTCGGAGGTGGTGAAGATATACGAGACCAACCAGAACAAGGAACGCCGGAGGAGAATGTATCTTATCGGCATATTGTCGGTTGTCTCGCTCATGCTTGTCATATCCGTTTTCTTGATAATGAAAAGCCACGCCAGGACGAGGGAGGCGAAGGAGAGGCTGAGCGAGAGCAACTCGCAGTTGAGCGAGGCCAACCGTCGGCTCAGCGAGACCAATGCCAAACTCACCGAGACGTATGCCCGCATGAAGGAGATCGACAAGGTGAAAAGCACATACCTGATACAGTATATGAGGCAGTGTGCGGTGAATATGGACAGCCTCGACAAATTCAGGGCCACGCTGCTGGCCGCCTCCCGCGCCAAAGGCATGAAGGGGGTAGAGGACGTCCTTAAGAAAAACGACCATTCGGCCGAGCTGCAGGAGTTCTACGTGAATTTCGACAAGACTTTCCTGCGTCTTTTCCCCGATTTCATAGAGGAGTTCAACAAGCTCCTGAAGCCGGAATGCCAGACGGGACTATCCGCCGACGGGACGATGCCCAACGAGCTCCGGGCCTTCGCGCTGATCCGTCTGGGCATCACCGACTCCTCAAGAATCGCAGAGTTCCTGAGGCGCTCTGTCACGACCGTATACAACTACAGGGTGAAGATGCGCAACAACGCCCTCTGTCCACGCGAGGACTTCGAGAAAAGGGTGATGGAGATAATGTCAACCCAGTGAACGCCCACTATCGGACCACTACCGAAAAACGCTGCCACCAAAACGTCAGACATCTTATAATAAGCACTTTAACGACTACCATACGCTACTGTTTCAGTATCGTCTGCCGTTACATCCTTGACGATATATTATATTTGCAACCGATAAACCCCGGCATGGCTCAGAAAGATGCCCGGGGCGTCAGACTCAACCATAAATAAACATGTCATGAAAAAAATCTAACCATTCTTTCATCCTGCATACTCACCGCCGCCACGGCGGTCGCGGTGCCATATGCGGTGAATGAAAAACATCGTGCCGAGATTCCCAATGCGCCGAGAATCATGAGCCTCGCCGACGGAAGGATTCCCGCAAGAGCTGTCGGGATGCCCTCCCCGCTCAGGACGCCCGTGCGGGCCGGTGCCGCGCCGTCGGTGAAGCTCATGGGTAATGTGATCTATTCCACATACACCGACGAGGGGTATATCCATCCGCCGGGAATCTACTCTTTCGACGCTGCCGGGAATTTCGAGCTTGTCGGGGGTGAAGGAATATATTCCAATGCCCATGCGGCGATAGTGGAGGACAAATTCTATTCCCTTACCCAGGAATATGTCAACGGAGCATATACCTATACCCTAAACGTATATTCTACCAAAGACTGGTCGCTTCTGGAAAGCACACCGGTGACCCACTCTCTAAGCCCGAATACAAACCCTTCGTATGACCCCACCACAGGCCTGTCATACGGCTCGTATCTTGACGAGTACGGTTTGTCGTTCGAGTTCTGCTCCGTGGATTATGCCACACTTACGCGCACTGTGATCGCCCCAACCACTAAGCCCTGGATCTCCTCTTTCATTGACAGAGAGGGGAATCTTTACATGATCAGTCAGGACGGAACGCTCAATCAGGTTAACAAACAGACCGGCGAGATCACTTATATCGGCGACACCGGATATCCCACCAACTACGGATCGTCCGCCACATATGACCCGGTATCCGGCAAAGCCTACTGGGCTGCATTCTTCGGCTACGCATCATATCTCATTGAGATAGATCCCGCCACAGCCGAGTCCACCGTCGTGGGTGACTTCACCACATGCGACGAGATAATGGGACTCATGGTGGTTGACGAGGGCAAACCGGAGGCTCCCGCAGCTCCCGGGGGTCTATAGGCAGACTTCGCCAACGGTTCGCTCGAAGGCGACATCCGTTTCACGCTGCCGTCAAACACATCCGCCGGCGATCCTCTGTCAGGCGACATCACATGGACCATGGAGATGAACGGCAATCCTGCCGGCAACGGCACGGCCGCTCCCGGTTCGGAAGTCGCAGTCCATGTCTCGGCCACTGAGCCCGGCATGACCAGATTCACGGCAAAGGCCGGCAACGCCAGCGGGGAGGGACCCGAGGCATCGCTCAGGGTATTCCTGGGAACAGACACGCCGTCAGCACCCGCCAACGTGTCGGCTGCCTGGGACGGCAGTGTGTTCACAGTCACCTGGGAGCCCGTCACAAGCTCGGTAAACAACGGATACGTGGATTACAGCACACTGAGATACGACGTCTACAGGTGTCCGGGCCGCGTAAAGGTAGGAGAGTCGCTTGACGCCACCGAATGTGTCGACACCGGTATCGATCCTCTTGCCCTTAACCTGTATTATTACGAGGTTGTGGCCGTAGCCGGAGGTATTGCTTCCGATCCCGGTGTTTCCGGAAAGACAATACTCGGCGAGAGGATATACCCACCCTTCTACAATGACTTCTCGTCGCAGGAGGCGTTTGACCTCATGACGACCGACGACTGTAACGACGACGGCATCACCTGGATCTGGGACGAAGACATAAATGCCGCCCGAATAAAATTCAGCCCCGAGCTGAAAATGGACGACTGGCTGATCACTCCTCCCATACGTCTGGAGGCCGGGAACGTCTACATCTACCGCGCCGGCCTGCATAGCGTGCGCGACGAATATCCCGAGGACTTCGAGATTAAGATGGGCGATATGCCCAAGGGTGAGGCAATGACTACGGTGCTGGTGGAGCCCACTGTCCTGGCCAGCCAGAATACTGTCTTTTACGACAGGACCATACAGGTGGAGCAGACAGGCGACTACTATATAGGAATCCACGGCATAACCGACCCTTACAAATTCTATATCTACGTCGATGAGTTCTCGATTTCCTCAGCCGTCTCGACAGCCGCTCCCGAGGGTGTGGCCGACGTCCGGATCAAGACCTACGGCGACGGCAGGAAAGACGCCGACATCAGCTTCCGCGCCCCCGCCAACGACATCCAGGGCTCTCCGCTTCAGCAGATCGACCGCATAGAGGTGAGACGTGAGGGCGAGCTCGTGAAGACTTTCGAAAATGCTCCCGTGGGAGAGACGCTCTCTTTCACCGACAACGTCCCCGAGGCATCGAAAGCATATACCTGGAGCTTTGTAGCCTACAATAGCCACGGAGCCGGAACGATTGTGGATACGCAGGCATACGTCGGTATCAACATTCCTGGCAAATGCGGCAACGTGAGTATAGTGGAGACCGACGATCCCGGAGTGGTGACAGTCTCCTGGGAAGCTCCCGCCACAGACGTGGAGGGATATCCGTTCGACCCCGAAAAATGCACATATACCCTGTTTAAATACGAGGGAGGAAAATTGCAACCGGTAGTAACTGGTCTGGAGGACCTGAGCCATACGTTCCGCGCCCTTCCGGAGAATGCGCCGCAGGCTTTCATTAGATATGCGGTCAAGGCCATATCCGCAAAAGGGGAGGGTCAGGAAAGCTATTCCGACGAGATTCCCGTAGGACCCGCCTACAGCATCCCTTGGGTAGAATCATTTAAAGACCTGCCCCTCTCCCACATATTCGGAGTGAACTATCTGCAGGGCATGCCGAGCATCATGCTCACGTCAGCCGAGGCTGGCGGCATCAATCCGCAGGACAATGACGGCGGTTTCCTGATGATGGAGGCTACAAACACTGCCGACTGCGTACGGATGTTCACCGGAAAGATTGACCTCAGCCAGGCATCGGCCCCGCAGTTCGTCTGCCATGTCTACAACGACAACTCAAATGGCAAATACAATCAGAACGAGATCTCCATTCAGGTAAGCACCGACCTCGGAAATACTTTCCAGGAGCTGCGCCACCTCGTCATAGGAGACAACTGCGCGGCTGAGGGCGCCTGGAACAGAGTGACGGCAGACCTCTCCGCTTACAAGGGACAGGAAATTATCGTAGGATGGCAATGTACCTTCATGACCCACACCACGATATTCATGGATGCCTTCTCTGTAGCCGAGAAACCTGACTACGACCTGGAGGCTTCGGAGATAAGATTGCCGGCCAACATAGTTCCGGGCAAGGAGTTCGAGGTCAACGTCAAGGTATCGAATGTCGGAGCGAAGAAAGCCGAGGGATATACTGTGAGCATCTTCTCCCAGGGTGTGAAAGTGGCTTCCGCCGAGGGCAAGCCGCTGGAGGCAATGGGCGTGGAGACCTATTCATTCGGACAGACTCTCGACATTCTCTCCGACGAGACCACATCCTGGTATGCTTCCGTTGAATGGGAAAGCGATGCCAA
Source organism: Porphyromonadaceae bacterium UBA7087 (assembly GCA_002493515.1). Taxonomy (GTDB): domain Bacteria; phylum Bacteroidota; class Bacteroidia; order Bacteroidales; family Muribaculaceae; genus Lepagella. The sequence goes on from DKYZ01000073.1 coordinate 5,778, forward strand.
CCCTGACAACAACACCACTCCCGAGACCGAGGTAACCATGTCATATCCCTCCTGGCCCACAGTGGAGGGTCTCTCCTGCGAGTCACGCGACGGCAGCAACGTCCTGACATGGAGCGAGCCGGTGATCAACCGCGAGGATCCAAGCCCTTCACCGAGACATTCGAGGACGGGGAGTCGTTCTCCACAACGTTCGGCGCATGGACGTTCTATGACGGCGACAAGGCTCCGATCGGCGGCATCGAGAATGTTGAGTTCCCCATACCGTATCTGTCGAGCCAGTCGTTCTGGATCCACGACACATCATATCTTGACGGCTCCGTATTCTCGAGCGACAGCTTCAAGGCCCATTCCGGCACAAAGTATCTCGCCTCGATGTTCCGTCAGGATGACAAGACTGTTGACGACTGGGCCATATCGCCCGTTCTCTCCGGAGAGGGACAGACGGTGAGCGTCTGGGCCAAGAGCTATGATGCGAAATACAAGGAATCGTTCGAGATCCTTTATTCCGATGGCTCGCTCGATCCGGCATCGTTTGTGGTAGCTGAGAGATTCGAGCAGATTTCCGAGGAATGGACGGAATACAAGGCCGAGCTTCCGGCAGGCGCAATGCGTTTCGCCATACGTTCGGTAGGCACAGGAGCATTCATGTTCATGGCGGATGACGTAACATACACTCCCGAAAGCCATAAGGACCTCCAGCTTCTGGGCTACAATGTCTACAAGGGGAAGGTGCGCCTCAACGAGGCTCCGATAGCGGTCACGACTTACTCCGACGAGGCCGGTTCAGCCGTATACCACGTCAGCGCGGTATACGCACAGGGAGAATCCCGTGCCCTGAGCACCGAGGTTACTGGCGTAGGCATGACGAAGGCTGACGGCGATGTACGCATCAGCTTCCGCGACGCCATCATCCTGGAGGGTGCCTCCGGAAAACAGGTGGCCATCTGCACACCCGACGGACATACCGTATTCAACGGCATCGGCCGCGACCTCATGAGAATACCGGTTGCTCCCGGCGTCTACATCGTCCGTGCCGGCAACACATGCGTTAAGATCATGGCAATGTGATTCAGGCAACATCCATCCAACAGACAGGCCGCGCTGCTCAGCGCGGCCT
>DKYZ01000073.1:7135-7325 GCA_002493515.1 Porphyromonadaceae bacterium UBA7087
GCTGCTCAGCGCGGCCTGTTTTTATAAAAAATATCATTTCTCAGCTGTGAAGTTGGTAGTTAGCACAAATTTCATTATTTTTGCGGTTTATTAGAGATGGTGTGGCCATATTGGCCCCGGTCCATCCGCAAAAAGACTGAAGACAATGAATCTGTTTGATCAAGTAAGCGAAGACATCAAGAAAGCGATG
>DKYZ01000047.1:0-9620 GCA_002493515.1 Porphyromonadaceae bacterium UBA7087
TCACAAAAGTAGAAACAACTTCATATTTAAAAATTGTTGGTTGCGGCTTCAAAGTTACAAAAATATCGGCAATTTTGCCTAACTTTGCAATTCGGTAAAGTGTGTCCGGCCGCGTCGGTATGTTCAGGTGGGGGCGGACTCACGGAAAAAAGCGAAAAAAAGGAGACAACGACAGATGGCTATAAAACGCAATAACAAAGGAAACAACGCTGCTGACAGCTATGATCTGGAGCCGAAGACGGCAGACCGCAAGACCAGGAAAAACCGTCGCATAGTTAAGGCTCTCTGGGCCGCTTTTCTCTCATTGGGCTTTGTGATAGCCTTCATGCTGCTGCTTATCTACAACGGCGTGATAGGATACATGCCCCCGATCGAGGAGCTTGAGGACCCCCATGACAAACTGGCGTCGGTGGTGATAGCCTCCGACGGCACCACCGAGCTCGGACGCTATTTCGCAGGAGCGGGCAACCGGGTCTATACCGATTATGACGCAGTGTCGCATTACGTGATCGACGCCCTCATCTCCACCGAGGATGAGCGCTTTTACGACCATTCGGGAATCGACTTCATGGCCCTGGGACGAGCCGGCGTCAAGACTGTGTTGCTGGGCGACCGTTCGGCCGGCGGCGCCTCCACCATCACCCAGCAGCTCGCAAAGCAGCTTTACTCGCAGCCGTCGAGCAATCTTTTCAAGCGTGCCCTCCAGAAGCCGATAGAATGGATGATCGCCGTGAAGCTGGAGCGTTTCTATACCAAGGATGAGATAATAAACATGTATCTCAACCGGTTCGATTTCCTCAACAACGCCGTGGGCATCAAGACCGCCGCCAATGTATATTTCGGCAAGGAGCCGGGCGACCTCAAGGCTGAGGAGGCGGCCATGCTTGTCGGTATGCTCAAGAACCCGAGCTATTTCAACCCTCTGCGCCATGAGGAGCGCACACGCGACCGCCGCAATGTAGTGCTCGACCAGATGGTGAAGAACGGCAAGCTCACCCGCGAGGAGGCCGACTCCCTCAAGCAGCTTCCGCTCGGGCTCGACTATCACCGCGTTGACCACAAGGAGGGGGAGGTGCCCTATCTGCGCGAGGAGATACGACATATGATGCTGGCCAAGAAGCCCGTCAGGCCCAGGCGCGAGGATTACGGCAGCCTGACGTCGTATCATGTGGCGATGGGCAACTACAACACCGACTCCACCCAGTGGGAGGACAATCCTCTATACGGCTGGATCCAGAAGAATCCGAAACCTGACGGCTCACTATATAATCTGTATACCGACGGACTGAAAATCTACACCACCATCGACCTGAGGATGCAGAAGTATGCCGAGGAGGCGGTGTATGAGCATCTCGGCGGCGTCCTGCAGCCGGCTTTCAGCCAGGAGAAGCGCGGACAGCGCACCGGCCCTTATACCACCAATCCCGACGAGCTCAGCTATGCGGGCGTGCAGAAGCTTATAAAGAACGCGATGCGTCAGACTGAGCGTTACCGCATCATGAAGCAGGCCGGAAAGTCGGAGGCGGAGATCGAGCGTTCTTTCCACACTCCTCACGAGATGGATGTCTTCGCCTATGTCAAGGAGAACGGCAAGACTGTGCCCGGCTCCAAGACGGTGACGATGACTCCCTACGATTCGCTGCTGTATATGAAGTCGATTCTGCGCACGGGCATGATGAGCATGGATCCGGTAAGCGGATATGTGAAGGCTTATGTGGGAGGGCCGGACTTCAACTATTTCCAGTATGACATGGTGTCGAGGGGAAAGAGGCAGATCGGATCTACGGCCAAACCGTTCCTCTACACTCTGGCGATGGAGGAGGAATACACACCCTGCTCGATGTTCCTCAACGCGCAGCCTGTCTTCGGCAACTGGGCTCCGCGCAACAGCGGCAAGGCCAGGATAGGGGAGATGGTCGACCTGCGCTGGGCGCTCACCAACTCCAACAACTGGATTTCGGCGCGTCTTGTAAATGAGCTTCAGCCCAAAAACCTCGCCAACAAGATGAGGATGTTCGGCATAACGGGTTATATTGAGCCGACGCTTCCTCTGTGTCTCGGTACGGTTGATGTGCCGGTGAAGGAGATGGTGGCTGCCTACACGACTTTCGCCAACAAGGGTTTGCGTGTGGATCCGGTGTTTGTCTCGCGGATTGAGGATAACCAGGGCAACCAGATATATTCCGCCCCGGCCCACCGCACGGAGGTCACGGGTGAGGATGCCTACTACAAGATTCTCTCCATCCTGCTGAATGTGGTCGACAGCGGTACGGGCGCGTCGTTGCGCTCGCGTTACGGCATTTCGGCGCAGATGGGAGGAAAGACCGGTACTACCAACTCCAACTCCGACGCATGGTTCATGGGCTTCACGCCCGACCTGGTCACGGGTGTCTGGATCGGCGGCGAGGAGCGTTACATCCACTTCAACACGATGGCCCTGGGACAGGGTGCGCGTGCAGCCCTTCCTATCTACGGTAAGTATATGCAGAAGGTTTACGCCGACAAGAAGCTGCCCTATTCGCAGGATACGAAATTCGAGTTCCCCGACAATTTCCAGCCCTGTGGCGGCGAGGAATACAGCGGACCCGTAGAGGAAGCCGCCGAGGAGGTGGAGGGTATCTTCGAATGATTCAATTGTCTTTTTTTGCCATTTTCTGAAACAAGGAGGGGGTGAAGCCGGTGGCTTTCTTGAAGAGCTGGACGAAGCCCGACTGGGAGCGGTAGCCGACGGATTCGGCGATGGCCTGGATTGTGAGGTTGCCGTAGTTCCTGATGTCGAGGATGCGCCGCTGCGCGATGGTCATACGGCACTCGTTGAGCTTGGCGCGGAAGTTGCAGCCGTAGGTGTCGTTGATCACCTGCGAGAGGTAACGGGAATTTACTCCCGTGGCTTCCGCCAGGGCGTTGATGGAAAAATCAGGGTCGCATATCAGATCCTCGTCACGCAAAGCTTTCTCCACAGCCTCGAGTATCTCGCCGCACCTCTCGTCAGTAAGTTTGTCGACCGACTGAGGCTGTCTGGAAACGGCCGGCTCCCTCTCTTCAAGCTCCCCGCGCAGCCTTTCTATCTCGCGTCGCATCGACTCCTCACGTCGTTCCTTATCGCTCTGCGCCGCCAAAGTCTCCTTGTGGGAGTGGAACAGATGCACGTAGGTCTGGTGAAGCTTCCGTTTCTGCCGTATCAGCACCATTGTCATCGCCAGGAATACCAGCAGGGCGGTCACGACTGACACAAGGGCCCATCTCTGGTGGCTGATTTTGATTGACTGCTCCCTTTTCTCAGATGAGAGCGACTCTATCTGGCGCAGCTTTTTCTCGTTCTCATAGGCAGAATGAATGTCGCGGATGCGGTTGATCTCGCTGATCTTGAAAATCGAGTCGGAGAGCATCATGTATTTGTTGCCATAGAAGACTGCCTGGTCGCGGCGATGCATTCTCTTGTTGGTATCCGTCAGCTTTTTCAGTATTCCGAGCCGCATGATGGGGGGAATGCCCTTGGTTTTAACAGCTTTCTCCCAGTAATTCAGAGCCGAGTCCGGCTGCGAGACGGAATATGCGTCGCCCATATAGTCGAGGGAGGAGGCAAGCAGGGAGGGGTCGATTTCCTTCCCTATTGCTGCCGCCTTTCGGAAGAACGGTATGGATTCCGCCCGTTTACCCTCAGTCAGAAGAAACAGACCCCGGTTGGCCTCCTTGAAATATTTCGTGATTTCGTTCTGCTCGGGCATTGCGCACATCTTGTCATAATAGATGGATGCGTTGCGCACGTCGTTGAGATTGATATACGCACCCTGGATGTTTATCAGCAGAGAGCGGTAGGTGTCGGTGTCGCGTCGTGTAGAGCAATGCTCAATCCCCTTTTTGTAGAATGACAGACCGGTGGTGTAGTCGCTCCAGGTGCAGTAGATGGCGCCGATGCTTGTGTATATGTTCGGAAGAAGCGACGTGAAACGGTTCTCCTCTGCAAGACGCAGGGCGTCGGTGAAAGCATTGAACGCGTTTGTGTATAGCCCGTCGCGGTAGAAGATCTTTCCGAGCTGAATGAAGGCCTCGGTTTTCTTTCTGAGCTGCCCTTCGGGAGAAGACTCTGAGATTGATTCGTCGGCCTCGCGTATTATGGAATATGCGGAGTCGACCACCGTCTGGAGGGGAAGCGTGTCGCTGTGGCCGGGTACGTTGATGAATGCTCCGTCGCCCGGGGCGGAGAGCGCTGCGGCGGGCAGAAACACCAGCGGCAGGAGGAATTTTTTCAATGAAGGGATCTTTTTCAAGGCTGTCAGATTGGTTTCAGATGCAAATTTAGTGAACTTTCCCCTTTTTTCAAACAAAATCCGGATAAAAATCCTGTGCGGAATTAAATAGCTGTAAATATGGGAGTTGCTGATTTTGCAAAAATCGGGTGCCGTCATATTCACGAATTTGAAGAGGGTGGATTTGCAGGATTTTCATGCCGGTTATAATTTTGGGCATCGAAATTTTTCGGAAACAATCATTCAAAAAAACGAAAATAGAACAATGAGAACAATTTTATCAATCGCAGGAATGCTGGTCGTCATGGGCGCACAGGCCGAGGTGACCGAGATCACTCCGATGCTTTCGGCAGTGAAGGAGAGTAAGGGACAGGTAGTGGAGATGCCGGCCGTCAGGAGAGTGGCTCCCGCAGTCAGGGAGCTCGAGAGCGCGGCTACCATGCAGCGTCTCGACAGCGTTGTCGGATTCAATTCCGACGGCAGCAAGGGCACGATGATGCGCTTTGTATATAATGAGAACGGATGGTGGACCGAGACCCACAACTATTACTGGGACGCCGGAACGGAGTCGTGGGGCGAGCCGGTGCAGTCGATTCTGGTAGACCGTATGGAGAACGGTTACGTCCTCGCCGAGAGCAACATCTATTCCGGCTACGGCGTGAGGTCGGAATACATCTACGACGACCGCAACCGGGGCATAGTGAAGACCAACTACTCCATGAGTCCGGATGAGGAGGGATGGGTTCCCACGAGCAAGGGGGAATACACCTACGACGACAATGACAACATCATAGAGGAGTATGTATATTCCTACGATGCTGACAGCGAGGAGTGGGTCTACGCCAACCACAACTACGCCACCTGGGATGCCAAGGGTCGCCAGACCAGCATCGACGGCAACTACTGGAACGGCGAGGATTGGGAGCGCACGATGAAGCTCGAATACCGTTGGTATGACGGTCCCCGCGATCCGGACTACGTGCCCGGCACCGACCCAGAGCGTCTTACCTACCGTCTGGAATACATGAAGATTGACGGCGAATGGCTGCCTCTCTTCATCACGGAGAATTTCTTCAACGAGGATGGACGTGTCAGCGGTCAGTCTTACAAATACTACAACCGTGAGAACGACAACTATTACGGCGGCGACAGTTACGGCGGCCTGCTGATGCTCTGCACGTCCTGGGTTTCCGAGATAGGTTATGACGAGGTCGGTGTCCAGAATCTCAGTAAGACATTCAACTATATTCCCGGCCAGGAGGAGAAGCTTGTGCTTCTTGGCCAGTGTGAGTATGAGCGCGAGGATATGGAGAGCGGGGATTTCGTAATGCTTGTGACAAACAGAGTGAATGTCTATGACAGCGAATGGAATGTCACGGGAAATAAAGTTGTGGACAAGAGCTGGTATGCCTACAACAAATCAGGAAAGAAGCTGTGGTGTTATGAGGAGATGCCTGACGTGAACGGCGTTTTCATCCCCATGCTTGAAGACAAATGGGCCTATGACGAAAGAAACCGTCAGATTGCGACTGTATCATATGATTTCAATGGAAATGAGAGGGTTCCGGCCGATTGGATCACTATGGAATATGACGATGACGACAATCTGATAGATGTATTGAGCCGTTGTAATGCAGGCGGCGGTATGACTCCGCTTGGTATGGTTGCGCATGAGGCAGGAAAGGTTACTGAACGTGACTACCGCGTCGGTGAGGATGACGAGCGCGAGAACTGGAAATACAACAACCATTGGCAACATTCTTGGGAGAATGGTCAGAAGATACAGAGTCTCTGCTACAGGTGGGACGGTGAGTCCTGGATGAACAGTCAGGGTCAGAACAACAACTTCGACTTCTCGGTGGCTGTCGAGGATATGATTGTGCCCCCGGCCTATACCGACGTCTACAAGGTAGACAGCATCGAGCGTCTCTATGGCTACGGTGAGGACTGGATGTCCACACGCGAGGTATACTACTACACTGAGGTTGTCAACACAGCCGTAGAGGGTGTGGAGGCAGAGTATGGCATCTGCTATCGCGACAACACCGTGTATGGCAACGGAGGCGAGGCGATAGCCGTGACAGTCTACGACCTGGCCGGCCAGAAGGTGATGGCTGCCGAGGGCACGAAGGTTTCGCTCCGCACGCTCGCCAAGGGTGTGTATGTGGTGGAGGCGGAGTCTGCTTCCGGCGTGACCAGGACCATTAAGGTATACGTCAGATAAGATTACGCTTTGATTATTATTGATTCGGGAGACGGGGATGCCGGAAAGCGTTTCCGTCTCTCATAGTTTGTAGGAGAGGAGGAAGGCGAAGGATGATGACGAGGAGAGCACGTGGGGATAGTCGCGGTAATGGGTTGAGCGGACGTAGTTGGTGAAACTCAGGGCACCGTAGAGATGTTTCCACAGGATGAAGTCAAGGCGTATGTCGGTGACGTTGAATGAGGCCACCGATTTGTCGCCCATGACGTTGAGCGTCTTGTAGTCGGCGTGTTCCAGGTCGAGATTGCGCGGATAGCCTTTCCATGTGAAGAGGCGGTAGAACTCGTGGTTGACCGACAGCGAGAGCTTGTTTTTAGAGAACACCAGGTTGAAGCCTCCTTTGATCGAGAATCCGTTCGCCTAGTTGTAGTTGCGCTCGTCGAGAGTGTAATAGTCCGATAGCACCGAGCCCAGCAGCACGCCGTTGACGTGAGCGTAGGCATCAAACACCCACTTTCGGCGCTCTATGTCGCGGAACATCATCCCTACGCCTACGCTTGCCGGGATTCCAAGCTTATATGGCACTTTATGCACACCGTTGACGGTATCGGAGTCGTAGAAATCGAAGTGCTGGTATAGTCCCAGGCTCATGTGCGTCCTTTTTGACTCCAGGAATTCCCTGGCCAGCAGACGTCCCTTTATCTCAAGCAGCGAGAGTATCGGCTGAGATTTCATTCCCTGCAGCTCCGCCTTGATGGTGAAATAATCATAAGGTTTGGTGGATCTCACCTCGAATCGGTCGCCGTATTCGGCGTCAAGACGGGCCGCGAAGCCCACCATCATATGGTTCCATCTGCCCTGATACTGCAGCACCTTCAGGCCGGCGGAAACGCGGAAAGCAAAGCTCGCGGTACCGAAGATGCGTCCCCTCGTCGGCCGCCAGCGCCAGGCCTGTCCCGTTATGATGCGGTTGAATCCCCTTATGGGGGAAATGACGAATGCCGCCAGCTCGCGCCGGAAGCGGTCGAAACCTCGCGTGCGGTCGTCGAGCAGGGCGTCGGAGGCGCGGAACAGCACCTCCCCGATGGCCGCGCCGCCTATTGGCGTGGCTATGAAATCGTTGGTCGAGGGATACTCACATTCCATAAACATCTCCCACATTCCGCTGCCGGCTATGGCGAAAAGCTCCGACTGCCAGTAGTTGAAGCCGTTTGCGCGCCCGGCATTGTAATATAGCGAGCCGTTGTAGGGATGCAGAAAGGTGTTGGTGCCGAGCTTGTCGTTGTCCCAGATGAATCCGTGTTTGAAATTCTCCTTGATTGAATTGAGCGAGATGTATGCGAAATCCCCTTTCTGGACATAGCGGTCGAAGGCCCACAGGCCCATGTTGAAGCCGAACACCTCGGCTGCGGCTCTCCAGAAATGGCGTTTCGACCCCATGGCCAGGTCGATGGAGTCGGGGGGTGTCTGATGTATTGTCCCCAACTTTATTGGTATCTGAGCCAGGGCCGGCCGGGAGCCGGCAGCTGACAGAATCAATGCCACAGCGAGATATATGAGAAACCTGGTTAGCGTCCGCATGGGGTTTATAGATGGAATCCTGGTGATTATTGTCAAAGGCACGTCGGCCTTCAGATAGATTAACAAAAAAACAGCAATGTATGTTCCGTCGACATGACATAACCTTCCTTTATATTATATTCGTATCATGGTTCAATGAGATTAGATATTGCGTACAGGGGATATATCGCAACCTTTCGTATCGCATCAGATGCATCCCGGTCTACATACTCAAACCGACTGAAATTCTCAAGGGAACATCTTACAGCTGACGTGAGACCCTTCTCGCGCATAAAAATCCAAAGGCTCTTCATGCCGCCTTTCACTCCGGCCTTGACCTCAACAGGGAGCACTCCATCCTTTGCCTCGACATAGTCGATTTCTGCTTGGGAATTTTTTGCAAGCCGAACCCAATAATACAGCTCATGCCGTAGATTGGGTGTCTTATATCTCAAAAGCTCAAGCCCAGCTACCATTTCTGCCAAGGGACCTTTGTTGACAAGGTCTGTCAGATTTTCAGTAAGAATCTCACTCGCTATCTTTGATACGTCTACAGAAGACAGATTGAGTAGCCGCAACATGATTCCCGGATCGAGAATCAGAATTTTACGATAGCTCAAATCTGATTCACTTCCAAGCGGAAGACCATTGGCGTCAGTTCTGACTACCTGTGTGCAGATTCCGGCAAGCAGAAGCATCTCAAGAGCCTTCTTTACATCTTCTGTCCTGTAGCCTCCTCCGACTTCTGAATAGGCGAATTTTTTAGTAGCCTGTACTGCCGCGCTCCGCATAGTGAGTCGCAGAAGAACAGGATCAACCCTCTTTCTATATTTTGGGAAATCATCTTCGTAACCGCTTATTATGTCATCCTGCACTTCCTGGCACTGCAAATAATCATGTGTCTCCACCCATTTTCCCACTGCTTCCGGCATTCCTCCAACCAGGAAATATGATCTGATTAATGCTGTCAGTTTATTATGCAGCGCTTCGGCTAAAGGATGATCTGGAGATGCCTTGCGCTTATGTTCAAGCAAGAGAGTCTCCCCGTTTGCTTCGAGATATTCATCAAAAGTCATGGCGTACATATACATGCTGTGAATTCGTCCCACTCCGAATGTCGGTAGTTCGGCGAGAGCAAATTCGAGGAGTGACCCTGCTGCGATGACATGAAGGTCAGGCATATCTTCTCTGAAAAATCTCAAAGACATAATGGCTTCTTGGCATTCTTGGATCTCATCAAGAAACAGGAGTGTCTTCCCAGGTGTTATCGATATTGCGCACATTGCCGATATTTCGGATATTATCCTGGAAACCACAAGATTACCCTTAAACACCATCTTATATTCAGGCTGTTTCTCAAAGTTGATCTCCACAAAGCTATCAAAACTTTCTCCAAGGTGACGAACTGCTGTGGATTTGCCGACCTGTCGCGCCCCCCTCAACAGCATTGGTTTATGGTCTTTTCTCTTGGCCCATTGCTCAAGGTATCCGTCAATAAGTCTTTTAAAATACATAGCAAACCGTATATTAAGTGATTACGGGCGCAAAGGTAGCAAAAACTATCATATTTTCAAAGGGTTAAAGGGTATTTTTGTAAAAATCCAAAC
>DKYZ01000047.1:9917-32420 GCA_002493515.1 Porphyromonadaceae bacterium UBA7087
TTTTTGTAAAAATCCAAACATTTAGACGTTGTATGCAGCAAAAAAGGGGAGTCCGCGGTTGGCAGACTCCCCTTTTATGATATGGGTGGTGAGTGTTATTTCACGCCGAGGTCGGCGAGCACGGCGTCGATATGTTTCTCGGCCTTTGCCACAGTCTCCTCGTATTTGTCCTTGGAGGGCATATCCTCACGTACCTCCACGTAGAATTTGATCTTGGGTTCCGTGCCGGAGGGGCGTACGGACACTTTGTCGCCGGCCTCGGTGAAGAACTGAAGCACGTTGGATGTGCAGGGGAAGTTTAGCTTCTCCGTCTCCCCGGTGAGAAGATTGCGGGCATTGAGGTCGGCATAGTCTTTCACAATCTCCACTCTCGAGCCTCCGAGGGTCTTCGGCGGGTTCTCGCGGAAATTCTTCATCATGGCCACGATCTCGTCGGCACCGCTCTTTCCGGGTCGTGTCACGCTGACACCCCTCTCACGGGAGAAGCCGTATTTGTCGTAGAGGTCGATGATGAGCTCATAGAGGTCGAGACCCTGCTCGGCAGCCCAGGCCGCTACCTCACACATCAGCGAGATAGCGGATACGGAATCCTTGTCGCGGACGAAAGTCTCGGCCAGGAACCCGTAGCTCTCCTCGCCGCCGCCAAGATAGCGCATCTTTCCCTCCATATCGCGCATCACGTCGGCAATCCACTTGAAGCCGGTGTAGCAGTCGAAGCAGGTCACGTTGTTGGCATTTGCGATGCGCTTGATCGTCTCCGTGGTCACGATTGTCTTCACGCAGTATTCATTGCCATCGAGCCTGCCGAGCTCCGCATTGCGTGTGATGATGTAATATATGAGGATAGAGCAGATCTGGTTGCCGTTAAGGAGCTGGTAGTTGCCTTTCTTGTCGCGCACCACCACCCCCACACGGTCGGCGTCGGGGTCGGATGCGAGCACGATGCTGGCTCCTACCTCACGGGCCTTGGCTATACCCATGGTCATGGCCTCGGGATTCTCAGGGTTGGGGGAGACTACCGTCGGGAAGTCGCCGCTCTGGACGTCCTGCTCGGGAACGTGGATGATGTTGTCGAATCCCCACATCCTCAGAGAGTCGAATATGAGGCGCGAGCCAGTGCCGTGGATCGGGGTGTAGACAATCTTCATGTCGTGGTGTTTGCGGTCGGCCTCCGGACTGAGCGTTAGCGTGTGGATATCCTCCAGGAACTGGCGGTCGATATCCTTTCCGATAATCTGGATGAGCTCCTTGCGGGGAGTGAACTTTATCTGCGACACATCCTTGATCTGGTTGACGTATTCTATGGTCTTGACGTCGTGGGGAGCGATCATCTGCGCGCCGTCGCTCCAATATGCCTTGTAGCCGTTATACTCCTTGGGGTTGTGGGAGGCGGTGATGTTGACGCCGCTCTGGCATCCCAGCTTGCGGATGGCATACGACACCTCGGGAGTGGGGCAGCATCCGTCGAAGAGATATACCTTGATTCCGTTGGCGGAGAAGATGTCGGCGGCGAGCTCCGCGAATCTGCGCGAGTTGTTGCGCACGTCGTGGCCTATCGCCACGCTGATCTGCGGAAGATCCCTGAAGCAGTCGAGAAGATAGTTGGCCAGCCCCTGTGTGGCGGCTCCTACTGTATATATGTTCATGCGGTTGGTGCCGGCTCCCATGATGCCGCGCAGGCCGCCGGTGCCGAATTCCAGGTCTTTGTAAAAAGCTTCGATGAGGGGGGTCTTGTCGTCTGCCTCGAGCATGGCCTTCACGGCCGTGCGTGTCTCCTCGTCATATTCCGGCCCGAGCCATTTCTCGGCGCGGATGGTGACGGTTTTCAATAATTCTTCGTTGTTCATTATCGCTGGATATATATTTGGGTTTATATTTCTAACGCAAATGTAGGCAAAAATGCTCATTCATGAAAATAAAACGGCTTAAAAATCATCTTATTTGAGATTTTTATCCCCAAAAGCTGATTTATGGCTGAATAAATCGGTGTCATTTCTAAAAAAATGTTTAAATTTGCAAAAAACACATGAAATAACCATGATTCTATCCATGACAGGCTTCGGGAGGGCCTCCGTATCCTCCCCGCAGAAGAAGATTACGGTGGAGCTCAAATCGCTGAACAGCAAGCAGCTCGACCTCACCATAAGGGTCCCCTCTTGCTTCAGAGAGCTTGAGGTGGAAGCCCGGACGCGCATTCTAAAGGTGCTCGAGAGGGGCAAGATTGAGCTTACCGCCAGTGTGGAGAACCTCGTGGCGGAGGCTCCGGCAACAATCAACACAGATGTGGCCCGGGTATATATGGAGCAGATAAAGAGTATGGACGCCGCGCTCGGAATCGCTGATCCGCAGGACTGGCAGGGGCTGCTGTTGCGTATGCCCGACGTCATGAAGACCGAGGCCTCGCATCTGGACGAGGGGGAGGCCGACACTTTCTTACAGGCACTCGACCTCGCCATGCAGGCAATCGATGAGTCCAGGATACGGGAGGGGGGAAAGCTATATGACTTCTTCAAGGGGAAAATCTCGAACATCGAGGCTCTTCTGGAGGAGGTGGAACCCTTCGAGCGCGAAAGGGTTCCCAAGATCAAGGCGCGCCTGGAGGAGCAGCTGTCGCGGCTGACGTCGATAGAATACGACCGCGGCCGCCTTGAGCAGGAGCTTATATTCTATATAGAGAAGCTCGACGTCAATGAGGAGAAGCAGCGTCTGGGAGCGCATCTCAATTATTTCCTCGAGACTCTCGGCCGCCCTGATGGCGGAATAGTGGCCGGGGAGCGCGGAAAAGGAAAGAAGCTCGGGTTCATCGCCCAGGAGATGGGCCGCGAGATCAATACCCTTGGCTCAAAGGCCAACGACGCGGAGATGCAGAAGATTGTGGTCAGGATGAAAGACGAGCTGGAGCAGATCAAGGAGCAGGTGCTCAACGTGCTCTGATGTGGCCGATATGGAAAAACAGACAGTGCAGATGGAAAGAAAAGGCAAGATAATAATTCTTTCGGCTCCCTCCGGAGCCGGGAAGTCAACTATAATAAGGGAGCTCACCAAGCATGACGACCTGAATCTCGGATTCTCCATATCCGCCACGAGCCGTCCTCCGAGGGGTGAGGAGCGTAATGGCGTGGAGTATTATTTTCTCGACGAGGAGGAGTTCAGGCGCCGTGCTCGGAATGGCGAGTTTGTGGAATGGGAGGAGGTATATCCGGGAATGTTCTACGGCACTCTCGAGAGCGAGGTGGAGCGCGTCACTTCCGGCGGCAACCTGATAATGGATGTCGACGTCAAGGGGGGCGTGAACATAAAGAAACGTTTCGGCGACCGTGCCCTCTCCATCTTCATAATGCCTCCGGGAATGGAGGAGCTTGAGAGGCGGTTGCGCGGACGCGCCACCGACAGCGAGGAGAAGATACGCCGGCGTCTTGACAAGGCGGAATACGAAATGGGCTTCGCCCCTCAGTTTGACCACACCGTCGTCAACGACGACCTCGGGCATGCGGTTGAGCAGACCGAGTCGCTCATACGGGATTTTCTGGCGAGATGATGGAGGAAAGCAGCAGGCGCGTCTGTGTCTATGGAGGGAGCTTCGATCCTGTGCATACCGGGCATGGGATTGTGGCGAGCTATGTGGCGCAATGGGGCGGATTCGACGAGGTATGGCTGATGGTCAGCCGTCATAATCCCATCAAGGACGGACGTCCGGCCTCGGAAACCGACCGTCTCGCCATGGCGGAACTTGTAGCTGCCCGTTGCCCGGGCGTGAGGGTCTCCGATTTCGAGATGCGGCTCCCGTCTCCCTCTTATACCTACACCACGCTATGCCGGCTGCGAGCCGCATATCCCGACTGCGAGTTCACACTGCTTGTGGGAGCCGACAACTGGGTCAGCTTCGACCTTTGGCGCGACAACGACCGTATCGTGGAGGAGTTCGGCATCGTGATCTATCCCCGCCGGGGTTTTGAGGTGGAGAAGGAAACACTTCCACCCGGTGTCAGCTATCTTTCGGAGGCTCCGAGAGTGGAAATCTCCTCCACATTCATAAGAAAAGCGATTTCCGAGGGCAGGAATGTAGAATTTTTTCTTCCCCCGGACGTTAAGGAATATGCGGAGGCCCATAATCTCTACAAGACCCCGTGACCCTCCCCCGGATAATTCCGATTACTCCGATAACTCCGATTAATCTGATAACCCCGATAATCCCGATAACCCCGATAACCATGACATCCGACACCATCCGACACCGCCTTCTCGGGCTCACCGCCCTGGCAAGCGACTATTGCGTGGCACTGGAGAACGCCTCCGAGACCACCAAGGAGGAATTCGTAGCCCTTATGCTCGACTATCTTCCGCGTATCTACTGGGAGTTTTCCGACATTGATGCCGGAGGACTGTCGGCGGATTACGGCTATTTCTCATCATACGTCGACGAGGACTATTACGAGAGCGTCCGGCGCCATGTGGAAGCCCTTCTGGGCCCTGACGATGTCTTCCTGGAGACTTTCGAGGAGGATATGAAATACAGCGACACGCCTGTGGCGTCGTCGGTGGCGGAATGTCTCGCCGACATTTTCCAGCCTCTCTTCAATTTCATTTCCATAGTGAAGGAGAGCGAGGGGGAGCAGATCACGGAAGCGTTCATGGAATGTAAGGAGAATTTCGTGGCTTACTGGAGCCAGACACTCTGCAACGTGATGCGCGCCCTCAACAACATAAGATACAATACCAGCCAGACATGATAGAAAAACTTTTGGAGCGGCTCGATGAGTCGACATGCAATTTCCTGGCCGTGGCCCGTATGCGCCGCGAGCTGGAGGAGGCAGGTTTCATATTCCTCAGCGCGGAAGAGGAATGGGACCTCGTGCCCCGTGGAAAATACTATACAGTAAAGAACGGCAGTGCGGTTTTCGCATTCGTCATAGGCGACAAGACCCCCTCCGAGACGGGGTTGCGTATGATCGCCGCCCACAGCGACAGCCCCTGCTTCAAGATAAAGCCCTGCCCTGAGATAGAGGGCGACGGGGGAGTGGTGTCGCTCAATGTCGAGAAATACGGAGGAGGCATCATGTACACATGGTTTGACCGTCCGCTGTCCCTTTCGGGACGTGTCATGCTGCGCGGGGCAAACCCCCTGCGTCCTGAGGAGCGTCTTGTGGATCTGCGGCGCCCCGTGGCCACAATCCCGCATCTCGCCATACATTTCAACCGCTCTGTCAACGAAGGCAACGCCCTGTCGGTGCAGAAAGACATGAAGCCGGTGGTAGGTTATTTCAGCAAGGGGCAGCTCGAGGATTACAAATCGCGCGGAGGCATCGTGAAATGCCTTGTCGCGGAGCATCTCTGCGTAAAGCCGGAGGAGATACTCGATTACGAGCTCTGCCTCTATCCGGCCGAGCCGGCAGGAGTGTGCGGTGTGGATGGAAAATACTACCAGTCGGCACGCATCGACGACCTCTCGATGGCTTTCGCCGCCCTTGACGCCCTGCTGGAGGAATGCGACAGACCCTGCGAGGCGACGCGCATGATAATGATTTTCGACAACGAGGAGACCGGCAGCGCCACCAAACAGGGGGCTGCGTCGGCATTCGCACGCGGTCTCGTGGAGAGAATCGTAGGATGCACCGACAGCGGCATCCAGGCGTTCGAGCGCGCCATAGCCCGGTCGTTCCTCATCTCGGCCGACAATGCCCACGCATGGCATCCCAACTATAACGACAAGTACGACCCCACCAACCATCCTGTGATCGGCGGAGGCCCGGTGGTGAAAATCAATGCCAACTGCAAGTATATGACCGACGCCAAGGGGGCGGCTGTGTTCCGCGCGATCTGCGACAAGGCAGGTGTGCCCAGCCAGTATTTTGTAAACCATGGCGACGTGGCCGGCGGCTCCACCCTCGGCAACATACTCACCTCCCAGCTTGACCTGGAGGGAGTGGACATGGGCAACGCCATCTGGGCGATGCATTCCGCGCGCGAGACCGCCGGCACGGCCGACCAGGAGATGACCGTGAAGGCATTCAGGACTTTTTTCGGAGAATTATAGTCTCAATATCAGCCGCGACGGAACGTAAATTTGTAAGCTTGCGTAAAAATTTATAACTTTGCGGCTTAAACGCCGCCATGCCTCTGCTCCTCCAGGACGGACGCAGGCATGGACGGTTCTGAAGAAGCAAGAGAAATAAACATAATAAGGAAAATGAACGTAACATTCGAGAAGCTCGACGACCTTCACGGCCAGCTGACCGTAGCGGTTGAGGAGCAGGATTATGCATCAAAGGTAGAAAAGCAGCTCAAGCAGATCGGCAAGAACCACGCAGAGCCCGGATTCCGTCCCGGCCACGTTCCCGCCGGAATCATCCGTAAGAAATATGGCGAGGCGGTGAAATACGACGAGATCAACAAGCTCGTGGGCGACGCCGTCTATAATTATATCAAGGAGAACAAGCTCCCCGTGCTGGGCCAGCCGCTTCCCGCCGAGGAAAACAGAATCGACCCAAAGAGCGCGGATTTCACTCTGACGTTCCGTCTGGGTCTGGCTCCCGAAATCGCCGATCCGGCAAACGCCGACCTCCACGTGCCCTATTACGAGATAGAGGTGACCGACGAGATGGTCACCAGCCAGGTGGAGCAGCTGCGTGAGCGTTGCGCACGCCAGATTCCCGGCGACGTGACCGAGCCCAACGCCCTGGTGAAGGGTGTGATCACCGAGCTTGACGCCGAAGGCAAGCTCCTCGAAGGGGGCATCGTGGTGGAGAACGGCATTCTCGCCCCGATGTATTTCAAGAACGACGACCAGAAGAAACTCTTCGAGGAGAAACACCCCGGCGACGTGGTAGTGTTCAATCCCTATGCCACCTGCGAGGGCAACCCCGCCGAGCTCTCCTCGATGCTCAATATCGACAAGAGCGACGTCGAGGCCCACAAGGGTGACTTCACCATGGAGATAAAGGAGATCATCGTGGCGCGTCCGGCAGAAATGAACCAGGAGTTCTTCGACACAGTCCTTGGCAAGGACAAGGCTCACAACGAGGAGGAGCTCCGTGCAGCGGTAAGGGACATGATGGCCCAGGGCATGGTGAATGACGCCAACGCCCGCTTCACAATCGACGCCAAGGAGGCTATCATGGCCAAGGAGGGCGACATGCAGCTTCCCGACGACCTGCTGAAGGAGTTCCTCATCCAGCAGAACGAAGGTCTCAATAAAGACAACATCGACGAGGAATATGCCAAGATGCGTCCCTCGATCATCTGGGATGTGGTAAGGGAGAAGATCGCCTCCGACCTGGCCGTAAGCCTCACCGAAGACGACATGATGGGCGTGGCCCGCAGCGCCGTGATGCGCCAGATGGTGCAGTATGGCATCACCAACATGGACCAGGAGATGGTAGACCGCTACGCCTCGGATATCCTTAAGGACAAGAAGTCGGCCGACTATGTTCGCGAGACAGCTTTCGCCAACAAGCTTTTCGACGCCATCCGCAACAACGTCACCCTCGACAACAAGAAGGTGAGCGTGGATGAGTTCCGTGCCCTCTACGAAGTGAAGGAGGACGCCGCTCCGGCAGCCGAGTGATCTGTCCGGACCGGAGAAAAGACCATATCATAATGTCGGGCAGAGACTCCGCGCTGACGCGGCAGTGTCTGCCCGACCTGTTTTTTGGCACGCTTTTTGCGGCAGTAAGGGCTGACGACAAGAATCTGCAATAGAATAGAATCTCACTACATATATGACAAACGACTTTAACAAGTATGCCGTAGGACATCTCGGCATAAACCCGGGAGTGCTCGCCGACTATCAGCGCCATATGGAGAAGAATGTGGCGGTCCCCACTTCCGACTACATGAATCCCTATATCCTCGAGGAGCGTCAGCTCAACGTCACCCAGATGGATGTCTTCTCGCGCCTCATGATGGACCGCATCATCTTCCTGGGCACGCAGGTGACCGACCAGTCGGCCAACATCATCCAGGCACAGCTGCTCTATCTTGACTCCATCGACCCCGACAAGGATATCTCCATATACATCAACTCTCCCGGCGGCTCGGTATATGCCGGCCTCGGAATCTACGACACGATGCAGTATGTCAACTCCAACGTCTCCACCATATGCACGGGCATGGCGGCCTCGATGGCGGCTGTCCTCCTGGTGGCCGGAGAGAAAGGGAAGCGTTTCGCCCTTCCCCACTCGCGGGTGATGATACATCAGCCGATGGGCGGCATCCAGGGTCAGGCTTCCGACATTGAGATAACGGCGCGCGAGATCCTCAAGCTCAAGGAGGAACTCTACCGTATCATCTCCGACCACAGCGGTCAGCCCTACGAGAAGGTCCACGCCGACTCCGACCGCGACTACTGGATGATTGCATCCGAGGCCAAGGAATACGGCATGATCGACAAGGTGCTCGTAAATTCACGCAAGGAGAAATAAAAGAGAGCCATGGCAACAAGAAAGACAGGGCTGACCTGCTCCATGTGTGGCGCCCATGACTCCTCGTCCACTCCGGTGGTGAAGGTGCTCGAGGGTCTGAATCTCTGCACCGACTGCATATCCTTCATCGACAACGCACGCGACTCACAGCTGAAGGCCGCGGGCCGGAAGGGCGCGAAGCAGGAGGGGCTCAAGGAGATTCCCAAGCCCATGGAGATAAAGGCCTTCCTCGATGAATACATAATAGGACAGGACGAGGCTAAGAAATACCTCTCGGTAGCTGTCTACAACCATTACAAGCGTATCACCCAGGCAGAGACCAAAGACGATGTAGACATTGAGAAGTCGAATATCGTGATGGTAGGCCCTACCGGCACAGGCAAGACGCTTCTTGCCAAGACGATCGCCCGTCTGCTTGACGTGCCTTTCACCATTGTCGACGCCACGGTGCTCACCGAGGCCGGCTATGTGGGCGAGGACATAGAGTCGCTGCTGACACGTCTTCTGCAGGTGTGCGACTATGATGTGGAGAAGGCCCAGCGGGGCATAGTCTTCATCGACGAGATCGACAAGATAGCGCGCAAGAGCGACAATCCCTCCATTACTCGCGACGTCAGCGGAGAGGGTGTGCAGCAGGGTCTGCTGAAATTGCTTGAGGGGTCTGTGGTGCTCGTTCCGCCAAACGGAGGCCGCAAGCATCCCGAGCAGAAGATGATTCCCGTGGACACGAAGAACATACTCTTCATCTGCGGGGGTGCCTTCGACGGCATCGAGCGCAAGATCGCTTCGCGACTCAACACTCACGTTGTAGGCTACGGCCACAACGAGGCCGACCGCAAACGCCAGCGCGAGAACCTGATGCGCTATGTCATGCCCCAGGACCTCAAGTCGTTCGGCCTAATCCCGGAGATAATAGGCCGTCTGCCGGTGCTGACGAGTCTTGAGCCGCTCGACAAGGCTGCGCTGCGGCGCATCCTGACGGAGCCCAAGAACGCCATCATCCGCCAGTATAAGAAGATGTTCCTGCTCGACGGGGTGGAACTGGAGTTTGCCGACTCCGCCCTCGATCTCATCGTCGACAAGGCGGTGGAATATAAGCTCGGGGCCCGCGGACTGCGCTCCATAGTGGAGACAATCATGGTTGACGCCATGTATGAGGTGCCGTCGCAGCCGGTGAAAAAATTCACCGTAGACGCCGCTTATGTGGCTGAAAAGCTTGAGAAGGCTCATTTCGAGAAAACCAAGATAGCGGACTGAGAAGCCGCGTCAGACTATACAGGATAAACAGCACAAGGGGGCACGCCGCGCGGTGTGCCCTTTTTTCGTCGTTTTTTCACGATGCGGATTTGCGGATTATAAATTTTTTTTCTAACTTTGTTATCGCTAACCTCACTTTTTCAACTGATATTCATGGCAGATACAAAGTCAATACGCGAAGCATTGAAATACAACTTCGGCTTCGACAGTTTCAAAGGCAACCAGGAGTCTGTGATCGCCAGTCTTCTCGACGGCGAGGATGTCTTCGTGCTCATGCCCACTGGCGGCGGCAAATCGCTTTGCTACCAGTTGCCGGCGCTTATGTCGGAAGGAACGGCGATAGTCATCTCCCCTCTGATCGCGCTGATGAAAAACCAGGTGGACGCCATGCGCCATTACGGCGAGGACGACGGGGTGGCCCATTTCCTCAACTCCTCGCTCAACAAATCGGCGATCGACAAGGTGAAGAACGACATTGTCTCGGGCCGCACCAAGCTGCTGTACGTCGCTCCGGAGTCGTTTACCAAGGAGGAGAACATGAACTTCCTGAAGTCGGTGAAGATTTCCTTCTATGCCGTCGACGAGGCGCACTGCATCTCCGAATGGGGACATGATTTCCGGCCCGAGTACCGCAAGATACGCTCCATTATCAACGAGGTGTGTCCGCGTCCGCTGATTGCGCTGACCGCGACGGCGACGCCGAAAGTGCAGAACGACATACAGAAAAACCTCGGCATGCTCGACGCCAAGGTGTATAAGTCGAGCTTCAACCGCGAGAACCTGTATTACGAGGTGCGTCCGAAGACCAAGGACATCGACCGAGACATAATAAGATATATAAAGAGCAATCCCGGAAAATCGGGCATCGTCTACTGCCTGTCGCGCAAGAAGGTGGAGGAGCTTACGGAGACGCTGCGCGTCAACGAGATCAACGCCCTTCCGTATCATGCGGGGATGGACGGCGCCGTAAGGAGCGCCAACCAGGATGCCTTCCTGATGGAGGAGGCGAGTGTCATTGTGGCCACCATTGCCTTCGGAATGGGCATCGACAAGCCCGACGTGAGATACGTGATCCATTACGACATCCCGAAGAGTCTCGAGGGTTATTACCAGGAGACCGGGCGTGCCGGACGCGATGGAGGCGAGGGCCGGTGTATCACGTTCTATTCCTATAAGGATATCCAGAAGCTCGACAAGCTCATGCAGAGCAAGACAGCTACCGAGCAGGAGATCGGGCGCCAGCTGCTTTCCGAGACTGCCGGGTATGCCGAGTCGTCGCTCTGCCGCCGGCGCATACTGCTCCATTATTTCGGAGAGGAATATGGAAAGGAGAACTGCTGCAATTGCGACAACTGCCTCAACCCGCCCGAGATGGTTGACGCCCGCGAGGAGCTCGGCGCCATAATAGAGGCGGTGGCGGCTCTTGAAGAGAAATACAAGTCGGAATTCATCATAGATGTTGTGCTTGGCCGCACCGGCGACGATTTCCGCAAAGACCCCGCGAAAGCGGATGTGGTAGGCTGTCTTGAGGAGGCCGACGACAAGCTGCTGCGCGCCGTGGTGCGCCAGGGCATAATAGAGGGTTATCTCCTGAAAGACATAGACACCTACGGCGTGCTGCGCGTCACTGACAAGGGAAGGGAGTTCCTGAAACGCCCAAGGCCGTTTAAGGTGGCCGAAGACCGCAGGTTCAGCGACTCGCTTTCAGAGACTGTGCCCACCGAGGGTATGGGCTGCGCCGCCGACGAGGAGCTTTACGCAATGCTTCTTGACCTCCGCAAGAAGATCGCTCGCAGGCACAACCTGCCGCCGTATGTGATATTCCAGGAGCCGTCGCTCGAGGCTATGGCCACGAGTTATCCCGTGACTGTGGAGGAGCTCGCCGGCATTCCCGGCGTTGGTTCGGGAAAAGCCAAGAGGTATGGCAAGGAGTTTGTGGAGCTCATAGCGCTTCACGTAAAGGAGAACGACATCATACGCCCCGAGGACATAAGGGTGCGCACGGTGGCCAACAAGAGCCGCCTCAAGATTTCCGTCATCCAGGCCATAGACCGAAAGATAGACCTCGAGGAGCTGGCCCGGAGCCACGACCTGGAGTTCGAGGAGCTGCTCTCGGAGATGGAGTCGATAGTGGACGCGGGCACAAAGCTCAACATCGACTATTTCATCGAGGATATAATGGACGAGGACCACATGCTCGATATCCTGGATTACCTGCATGAGAGCGAGAACGGCGACATCGACGAGGCTCTTGACGCTCTCGGGGAAGATTTCACGGAGGAGGAGATCCGTCTGGTGAGGGTGAAATTCATTTCCGAGATGGGAAATTGAGCCTCGCATGGGGAGCGCTTATAATTTTTCAGCGATGACTTCGTTAATGATAGAAAACGACATATAAAAGGCGAGAGCCTGATTTTTGAAATCTGTAAAATGAACAATAAGATTCTGATAGGCGTCTGTGCCTCCGCCGCTTGCGGACTGGCGTGGGCAGCCAAAGACCCGGTGATAATGACTGTCAACGGCGTGGACGTCCCGAGGTCGGAGTTTGAGTATCTCTATCGCAAGAACAGCCAGCAGCAGCTTGAGCCCCAGACTCTCGAGGAATATGCCGAGACTTTCAAGGTCTATAAGCTTAAAGTGGCCGACGCCCGCGCCGAAGGGCTCGACACGACGGCATCCTTCCGCAGGGAGATGTCGCAATACCGTCGCGACCTGGCCGCACCCTACGTCACGGACTCCGTGTATATCAATTCGCTCGTCGACGACGCCTATTCCCGCGTCGGCGAGGAGGTGGAGGCCAACCACATCATGCTCATGAAGCAGCGTGGCTCCAACCTCACCGAGATGAAGCATCTCGCCGACAGCCTCCACACGCTTCTTGTCAACGGTGCGGATTTTGCCGACCTGTCGGCCCGTTTCAACCAGGACAAGCGCGCCAGGGCCAACGGAGGCAGCCTCGGCTATATCGCGGCCGGAAAGCTGCCGTATGAGTTCGAGACGCTCGCCTACAGCCTGGGCGACGGTGAGATTTCCGACGTGCTCGAGACCCAGTTCGGTTTCCATATCCTCAAGGGCGGCAAGCATCGTCCGGCCCGCGGACAGGTGCTCGTGAAGCATATAATGAAGATGGTTCCCAAGACGGCCTCCGAGGCTGACGCGGCTCGCGCAAAGGCCCAGATCGACAGTGTATACACGATTGTGGCGGCCGACCCGTCGAAATTCGAGGAGATCGCCATATCATTCTCCGACGACAAGAACTCCGGACGCCAGGGTGGCGCTCTTCCCTGGTTCGGCACCGGCGAGATGGTGCCCCCATTCGAGGAGGCTGCCTTCGCCATGTCGGCGGGAGAGATTAGCCAGCCTGTGAAGACCGATTTCGGATGGCACATAATAAAGAAGATGGATTCAAGGGGAATGCCTGAGAAGGAACCGTTCAAGGTGGAGCTGCTCCGTCGCCTGGCGTCGCCCCAGGATGCACGCAACGCCATGATACGCCGCCAGCAGAGCGAGCGTCTGGCCAAGAGCCACGGTGCGTCGCTTGACGCTGCCGCGCTCGCCTACATAAAGGCAAAGGCCGTCGAGGGTGTGGATTCCGCTTTCATCGCCGATTACACTTCTGGCACGCTTGGCGCGACGAAGATCGGCGTGATCGACAAGGAGCCCCTTACAGCCTCCATGCTCGTCCCGATGCTGAAGCTCATCAAGGGTGGAGACCCGTATGCGGCTTCGGAAGTCTTCGACACCCAGGTGGAGAAATTCTTCAACCGCCGTCTTCTCGAAGCCGAGGAGGACAGGCTGGAGAAGACTGTGCCCGACTACCGCAATCTGCTCAACGAATATCGCGAGGGCTCCCTGCTCTTCGAGGTCAGCAGCCTCAAGGCCTGGGACAAGGCCGCCAAGGACAACGAGGGCCTGAAACGCTATTTCGACGCCCACAAGGGTGAGTATACCTGGGAGAAACCAAAGGTGAAGGGAATCCTCGTGCAGGCTGTCAACGACTCAGTGGCCGACGCCGCCATGAACAGGCTCAAGACCCTTGGCGGGGACACTGTGATCGTGACGATGCGCAAGGAGTTCGGCAACAAGATACAGGCTGAGCGTGTGCTTGTGGCACAGGGCGCCAACCCCATGGTAGACGCCGTGATGTTCGGTGGCAGGGAGGTGAAACCCTCCAACTCGGCCTTCACCACATATTTCCTCTATGACGGCCGTCTCCTGGAGGCTCCCGAGGACGTCAACGACGTCAAGGGACAGGTGACGAGCGACTATCAGAACGCCCTCATGGATGAATGGGTGGAGGAACTGAAAGTAAAATATCCGGTTACGATAAACTATAAGGAACTTAAGAAAATTAAGTGAAGTCCGCGCTGACACTGATTGCGGCTACGGTCATGGCCGTGGCCGCACTTTCATGTGGGCGCCCCGGGAAAGAGCGGCGCTACGATGCCGACGTGCTCGTGATAATCGGCGACACGGCGCTGACGCTCGAGGATGTGGTGATGCGCATCCCTCCTGGGCTTGAGCCGGCCGACAGCGCGGCTCTTTTCGCCGGAGTTGTCGACGACTGGATAGAGGGGCAGCTTCTGGAGGAGGCGGCCTCGCGGACACTGGCCGATCTCGACAAGATCGACAGGATGGTGGAGCAATACCGTCGGCGGCTTATCGTCAACGCCTACCGCCGCGCGATGCTCGAGGGGCAGAGGGTGAAGGTGAGTCCCGACAGCGTGGACGCCTACTGGCGCAGGTTCGGGTCGGAGATGATTCTCGACCAGCCCCTGGTGAAAGGGCTGTATCTGAAGATCTCCGCCGGGTCTCCCTCGCTCGGCAGGGCTCGTGAGCTCATGGCGGAGGGGACGGCAGACGGCGTTGCCGAGCTGGAGAGGGATATCGTGGGGGAGGCCCTGCATTACGACAACTTCACCGACAGATGGGTAGACTGGGGGACGGTGGCCGCGCAGATGCCGTGCCGAATCAACGACGCTGACGCCTTCCTCTCTTCGACGAAGGATTTCGAGACCACCTACAACGGCAACGTATACATTCTCCATGTCACAGGCAGTGTGGCGTCGGGAAGAGGCATGCCGAAGGAATACGCCGACGGGCGCATACGTGAAATACTCTACAGCCGTAACGTGGCTGCCTACGAGAAGGCTCTTGTCAAGGCCCTCTACCAGCGGGCGATCGACGACGGGCGGCTCACCACCGTGTCATACGACCCGGTGGAACATAAGTTTCTCAGACAGAATGAAGAAAACAATGCAAAAAGATAAGAAAGTGAGATATGCCAGAACGATGCTGCCCGCCATGGCGGCAGCCCTTTTTGTGGGAGCGGTCTTCGCCAAGCCCGTGCGCAATGTCGTTGACGAGGTGGTGTGGGTGGTAGGCGACGAGGCCATATTCCGCAGCGACGTCGAGGAGATGTATCAGCAGATGCGCAGCGACGGGGAGGTGATGAGCGGAGACCCGTATTGCTTCATCCCCGAGCGTATTGCCGTGGAGAAGCTCTATCTCCACCAGGCCAAGATAGACACCATCGAGGCCAACGAGGGGCAGGTGCAGGCCGGGGTCGACCAGAGGATTAATTTCTTCGTGGAGAATCTCGGCTCGAAGGAGAAGGTGGAGGAGTATTTCCGCAAGCCGCTTCCGCAGCTTCGCAACCAGCTTCTGGAGATTATGCGCAACAACTATATCGTGGAGTCCGTGCAGCAGAATCTCACCAAGGATGTCAAGGCCACACCAAACGAGGTAAGGAAATATTTCACGTCGCTCTCGCAAGACAGTGTGCCTTACGTGCCGATGCAGGTCGAGACCCAGATCATTACGCTCAATCCAGTGATTCCGCGTCAGGAGATAGAGGATGTCAAGGCCCGTCTGCGCGATTATGCCGACCGCGTCAACAAGGGCGAGTCGAGTTTCTCCTCCCTCGCCATACTCTTCAGCGAGGAGGACGGCAGCGCCTCGCATGGCGGCGAGCTGGGCTTTCACGGACGTGCCGAGTGGGTGCCCGAGTTTGCCAATGTGGCCTTCAACCTCACCGACCCCAAGAAGGTGTCGAAGATAGTGGAGACTGAGTTCGGCTACCACATCATCCAGCTTATCGCCAAGCGCGGAGATATGGTCAACGTGCGCCATATCCTGCTGACTCCGAAGGTGAGCCAGAAAGACCTCGCGGCCGCCACGTCGCGTCTCGACTCGATACGCAAGGAGATAGTGGCCGGCAAGTTCACATTCGAGGAGGGAGCGCAGTTTATCTCCCAGGACAAGGATACGCGCAACAACAAGGGCGTGATGATGAACGGCCAGACCGGCTCGTCGCGCTTCGAGATGCAGCAGCTGCCCCCGGAGGTGGCGAGGCGTGTGGAGTCGATGCAGCCCGGCGACGTCTCCGAGCCTTTCGTGATGAGAGATGGCAAGACCGGCAAGGAGGTGGCGGCGATCGTAAGGCTCACGTCGCGCATTCCGGGCCACAAGGCCAACCTTTCCGACGACTACAGCCTCATCAAGGATATGTATGAGAACTACGCCAGGGAGAACGTGATACGCGACTGGGTTGAGAAGAAGATCAAGGATACCTACGTGCGTATCGAGGACGGCTGGGGCGAATGTGACTTCAAATACAAGGGATGGGTGAAATGAGACGTGCCTGGCGCGTTGTCATTCTCCTTTCGGCCATAGTGGCGGCGGCAGGTCTGTCGCTCGCCCAGGATGCCGCCGACCGGCGCAAGGCGCGGAAGGAGAAGGAGACCGAGGAGTCATATCATCGGCCTGCGGTGTCGCGTCCTGTCAAGCCCACGGTGCCGGATTCCAACCGTTTCCGCAGCGACAGGGTATTCCTGGAGAAAGCCGACTCGCTCTATAGGGAAGCCTATGACTATGAGGGGCGTCAGATCGTGAAGGGGGATGTCCGGTTCCGGCAGGCCGGCATGTGGATGTTTTGCGACTCCGCGTATTATTATCCGGAACTGAACTCCATGGATGCCTTCGGCCATGTGCGCATGGAGCAGGGCGACACTCTTTTCGTGTATGCCGACAAGGTGTTCTATAACGGCGACGAGCGTCTGGCGCGTCTGCGCTGCGGAGCCTCGGAGCCGAAGGTGCGTCTTGTGAACCGTGACGTCACTCTCGTCACCGACAGCCTCGACTACAGTCTGGCGATGGAGCTCGGATGGTATGACAGGGGCGGAAAGATCGACGACAAGGTCAATACGCTGACTTCGGTGATAGGGGAATATTCACCCGGCACGAAGAACGCGGAATTCTATAAGGATGTTGTGCTGGTCAACAACCGTGACGGTTTCACGATGTATACCGACACGCTCTACTACAACACGGGCACGCACATAGCGCGTATCGAGAGCGAGACGGAGATCCAGGGTGAGAACGACACAATCCTGACGCGCCGTGGCATCTACAACACCGAGCTTGGAAACGCGGAACTTATCTCTCGGAGCACAATCATCCACCGCGACACCAACAACAATGTGACGACCCTGGAGGGGGATTCTATCATCTACGACAAGGCCACCCGCATCAGCAGGGCGTATATGTTCCGTGGCCTGGGTAAGGTGGCCACTCCCATGGTGCTTACCGACACGGCCCACAAGACGAAGCTTATAGGGGGATTCGGCCTGTACAACGACTCGACCCGCGAGGCTCACGCCACACAATATCCGCTCCTGATGGAATACTCACGCCCGGACACAATATTCCTGCGCGCCGATACTATCAAGACATTCATTCTGACGAAAAAGGTCTGGCCCGACAGCATAGCGCGTCTGCAGCTTGCCGACAGTGTGGCTCCCGATTCCTCGCTCATGGTTGATAAGGAATTTCATGTGGCCCAGGCCTTCCGGCGCGCCCGTTTCTTCAAGGAGGATCTCCAGGGCGTGGCTGACTCAATGGTTTTCCATGAGAGCGACTCCATGCTCTACATGTATCGCAAGCCCGCGGTCTGGAGCGGTGAGCGCCAGGTATACGGCAACCGCATCGACGTGCATTTCAATGACTCCACAGCCGACTGGGCCCTGCTTCCAGAGCAGGGTATGATGGTGGAATATGTAGGGGAGGATTTCTACAACCAGCTTGCCGGAAAGAGGATGCTCGCCACCTTTGACGACCAGGAGCTGAAGCGCCTGGAGGTAGACGGCAATGTCGAGGCCATATTCCTTCCGCAGGAGAGCGACTCCACCTACAACCGCCTGGTTAACGCGGAGAGCTCATTCCTTACAATCGACATGAATGGCCGGGATATGGAGCGTCTGAAGATGTGGCCGGAGGTGTCTGGTACGGTGACGCCGCTTTTTCTTGTGAAGCGCCAGCAGCAGTATCTGCAGAAATTCATCTGGCTTGAGCGCATACGCCCGCGCAGGGAATGGTATGGAGGAAAAGTGAGATGGGCCGACGACCTTGGGGAGGTGCCCGACGAGCTGGAAGAGTACTTCAGCCAGCCGCCGATATTCCCGGAGTCGAGTCAGCCCGCATTGCCTTCCGCAAAATCAGAAAAATCGGAAAAATCGGAGAAATCGGAAGAATCAGATAACTCCGATAACTCCGATAACCCCGATAACCCCAGCAATCAAGCCCAATGAGTGATATTATTCG
Organism: Porphyromonadaceae bacterium UBA7087; assembly: GCA_002493515.1. Taxonomy (GTDB): domain Bacteria; phylum Bacteroidota; class Bacteroidia; order Bacteroidales; family Muribaculaceae; genus Lepagella. The sequence goes on from DKYZ01000047.1 coordinate 28,196, forward strand.
TCTTCTCCCCGACTCCGTGGCAAATCAGATTGCCGCCGGAGAGGTGATACAGCGGCCGGCGTCGGTAATCAAAGAACTGGTGGAGAACTCCGTAGACGCCGGCGCTACCGACATAAAAATCTATATAAAGGATGCCGGCAAGACCCTTATTCAGGTTGTTGACAATGGCAAGGGCATGACGGAGACCGATGCCCGCATGGCGTTCGAGCGACATGCCACCTCGAAGATCACAGCCGCCGACGATCTCTTCACTCTCCACACCATGGGGTTCAGAGGGGAGGCGCTCCCTTCAATCGGGGCAGTGTCGATGGTGGAGGTGCGCACTCGTGTGAAGGACTCGCAGCTCGGCACCCGGCTTGTGATAAACTGCTCGCGCGTGGAGTCGCAGGAGCCTTGTGCCTGTGAGGTGGGCACCAGTATCAGCGTGAAGAACATATTCTGCAGCGTGCCGGCGCGACGCAAGTTCCTGAAGAGCGACAATGTGGAGCTTTCCAACATCATGCGCGAGTTCGAGCGTCTGGCTCTTGTGAACAACAACATACATCTCTCAATCGACACCGGGAGCGGACGCAGTCTCGACCTCCGTGCCGCCCCTTTCAAGCAGCGTATATCCGATATCTGGAAAAACAACCTGAATCTCCAGCTTCTCCCCATAGAGGTTGACACGTCGCTGGTGAAGATTTCCGGCTACGTGTCGCGTCCCGAGTTCGCGCGCAGACGCAATCCGCTGCAATATCTTATCGTCAACGGGCGCAATATGCGGCACCCATATTTCCATAAGGCGGTGACGCAGTGTTATGATTCCCTCATAGCTCCTGACACGCAGCCATGCTACTTCGTCAAATTCGAGGTGGATCCGGCCACGATCGACGTCAATATCCATCCTACCAAGAATGAGATAAAATTCGAGTATGAGCAGGAGATATGGCCGATTCTCCAGGCTGCGGTGAAGGCCGCCCTCGGAAAGTTCGGGGCTGTCCCCTCGATCGACTTCAATTCCGACGTGCTTCCCATGGAGCCGTTGGCAAAGGGGGAGACCCCGGAGGCTCCCACCCTCCATATTCCCGAGGGTTATAACCCGTTTACGTCGGCAGGAATGAGCGCCCCGTCGTTCTCAGTGCCTGGAAATACGGAACAGACGTCTTTCTCGGCGGCACAGTCGCTGCGCCCCTCGTCACGTTCAGCGGGAGAATCTTTTTCTTCCAAGGCTCCCCGCAAATGGCAGACGCTCTATGAGGAGTTTATGGAGGGGGCCAGGACGAGCCGTGAGGAAGCGGACGCTGCCTCTGCGCGTCTGCCGGAGATGGAGGAGACGTCTTTTTCGCCGATATGCATACAGTATGCCCAGAAATATATCGTCACCACGAGCCGGGAGGGCCTTCTGCTTATCGACCAGCACAGGGCGCATGTGAAGGTGCTCTATGAGCGCACCCTGGAGCGTGTCAGCCATGGGGGCAGCGTGGCCCAGGGGGTGATGTTTCCCGAGACGCTGAGGCTCGATCCCGAGCATAGGGCGGCGTTCGCGGAGGTGGAGCCCGACCTGGCTGCGATGGGTTTCAAGTTGGAATACGACCAGGAGGATAAATGGAGGATTGTCTCGGTGCCGTCAATGCTGCGCAATGCCTCCGCCACCGACATAATCCTGAGGGTGCTTGACTCGGTGATGGAGGATTCCGTGAATTATGCGGGAGGCAAAGGTTCCGCGGGCAAGGATATGAGGGAGCGGATGGCTCTTGTGATGGCGCGCACGAGTGCCATTGAGAGTGGCCGCAGGCTCAGCGCGGAGGAGATGGAGCATCTTGTGGGGGATCTCTTCATGCTTGCCGATCCGGCCTTCACCCCCTCGGGCAACCGTGTGTATGTGGTCCTGAACGAGCAGACGTTGGCCGGGATGCTGAAGTGATTGGTTGGTCTATTGTTGTTGAACTTTAAATTATAAATTGATTTTTCCATGACTTTGAGAATATTTGCTTTTGGAATTGGTCTTTTAGGTGGTGTGGCGGCGGTTACGGCCGGGTATCATTACACGGGTGACGAGTATGTGGCTGCGGCTGACGTCCGGTTCGAGCCGGCGGTGGTCGAGGTGAGGAGCGAGGCTTGGCTCGACTCGCTGACATACGCGGGCGCGAGGATATTGCGCCGTCGCGGCGACCTGGCTCTCGCGTATCTTCCGATACGCCGTGATTCCGTCTCGCCGGAATCCCCGTCAAGGCTGCGGCGCGATGATGGTCTGCGGCAGTCTCCGAGGCGCGTGATACGCCCGGTGCTCCACAAGGCGATGGAATGGTACGGAGCGGGAAGGGTTTTCTCGGGAGAGGGCCTTCCTCAGGGTTATGACGGCGGCGGGGTTGTGGTCGGCATATGCGATATCGGCATCGATCCCCTTCATCCTACTTTCATCGACGCCGGGTCGGGTGAGTCCAGAATACGCAGGATAGTGCAGTATAAGGAGTCGCAGGGGGAACGTATTGAGGTTTGTCCGGAGGATTATTCTGCATGGAAGACCGATACTGTCGCCGAGTGGCATGCCACGCATGTGGCCGGCATAATGGCCGGCGGTGGCGCCGGCTCGCCCTACAGGGGTGTGGCCCATGGGGCGGAGATTGTGGTGACCACGTCGCAGCTTTCGGATGTGGGGCTTCTGGCGGGAGTGGAGGATATCATAGAGTATGCGAGGAGTGTCGGCAAACCGGCGGTGGTGAATCTTTCCATGGGAAGCTACAACGGCCCTCATGACGGGACTTCGCTTTTCTCGCGCTATATGGATATGCTCGGCGAGGAGGCGGTGATATGTCTTTCGGCGGGCAACGAGGGGAACCGCAGCAACACGCTGCAGTTTGATTTCAGGGATGGCCATGAGTATGCCGAGATGTGGATAGGAAGCCGCGACTACGCCAATTACGACATATACGGCATGACCGACATATGGGGCCTGGACGGCGCTCCATTCGGGATAGAGCTGTTTGTGTATGACTCCAACGACGGCACGCGCGGCACTAAGTATCTCATGCCGCGTCTTGAGCTCGCCGATGGCGGCGTATGGGGGGTGGACTCAGGTTCTGACAGTGAGCTGGCGAAATATTTCAAGGGTGGCATAGAGGTGCGCGGCGGCATATGGCCCGGCAACGGCCGGAGGTATGTGCAGGTGGAGTATGATCTTCATACTGATGAGATGAGCAACAAGGGGAGGTGGGCCCGGTATAATCTCGGGCTGCGTGTGCTGGCGGACAAGGGGCAGCATGTCGACATATATGCCGACGGCAGTTATTCGACGTTGCGTGGTCTGGCGGCGGATGCCAGGCCTGGCAGCACGGCCTCGTTCAGCGACCTGGCCTGCGGCCATAATGTGGTGAGCGTGGGGATGTATAACAATGGCGGTCTTGCGGAGCCGGCGGGGATTGTGAGCGAATATTCGAGCTACGGGACTCTTGTCGACGGACGCGTGATGCCTCTTACCGTGGCCCCCGGCGCGTCGTTGGTGTCGGCCCTGTCCTCGTATGCCGATCCGGCGCCTTTGGCCGACCATATTGTCGACGGGATATGGGCGCATCAGATGGGCACTTCGATGTCGTCGCCGTATGTGGCGGGTTTCATAGCCACGTGGCTTCAGGCGAACCCGGCTCTCGGGGTGGGGGATGTGAAGGAGATAATAGCGGCTACCAACCGCCATGACTATCCCGATTCTGAGAATCCGCGTCACGGACAGGGTTGGTTTGACCCGTATGCCGGTTTGCTCAAGGCTCTTGAGTATGCCGGGATAGATGATGTCGGGGCGGATGCAATGGATATCAGATATGATATGGCGACTCAGACTTTGACTGTGTTGAGTCCCGGTGGCGCCTGCACCGTAAGGGTCTACAGTCTCGGCGGCGTCATGCAGACTGAGCATCGGGTAGATGACAGGCTCAGCCACGTAAGTCTCTCCGAGCTTGCTGAAGGCGTCTACATCGCGGTGGCGACCGCCCCCGACGGCACGTCAAGACGTCTGAAACTTCTTGTCGGGTAACCCCGGGGCGGCGGACGTCCCCGTCCGCCAGCCTATACGACGGAATTGGTCAATGTCTAGTGATAAATTTGTGGGCATGTTTAATTTGCATATTTATAGCCAATTAAGTGAGATGTGCAAAAAAAATGATATAAAAATCCTGATGAATTATAATAAACATTTCCTACTCTCCGTTTAATAGTTGTTAACTTTAAATTAGATACTGTTTCATTGAGTGTG
>DKYZ01000100.1 GCA_002493515.1 Porphyromonadaceae bacterium UBA7087
ATATTTACTGAATATCCCTAAGTAAGGATACACATATTATTAATGCGAGATGAATATAGAGAAATTGCAAGACAAGTGCCGGGGGGCGCTTGTGGGCGGAGCGGTAGGTGACGCGCTCGGCTATGAGGTAGAGTTTATGAACCTTTCTTCAATCCGGAAAAAGTTTGGGGAGAAAGGAATCACACGTTATGTGCTTCATGACGGTGTCGCCCGGTTTTCAGATGATACGCAGATGACTCTCTTCACTCTGGAGGGGTATATGAATGGTATCATTGACACGAAGGCGGGGAAGCCGGATGAGATCCTTCCATATATCAGGAAGGCTTACCTCAACTGGTATAAGACACAGACTGAGCAGCCTGCGCCTCAGCCAGACAGCTGGTTGAGCCATGTCCGTGAGTTATGGAGCCGTCGCGCTCCAGGCATGACCTGCATGGATGCGTTGAATAACGTCGCAAACGGAACGGACGTGCGAAACAATTCAAAAGGATGCGGAGGGGTGATGCGCGTCGCCCCGATAGGCATTTTCAATGCCGTTCATTCAAATCTTTACAAATATGAAGACACTGCCCACCTTGCGGGATGGGCTGCGGAAATAACCCACAAGCATAGCGTAAGCACTTTGGCATCGGCTCTTCTGGCCACCACGGTGGAGAACTGCATACACGACGAAACGGTTGACCGCCTGACGTTCTCCTGGATTGTTGACGGGGGACTGACAATGATGGCGAGGTATTTTCCCGGTCATGACGAGGAATTATTCAGGTTCTCACGTCTGATCCATCGCGCCATGGAACTCGGGCAGGATTCCACGCCGGAAACGGCCGCAATCCGTGAACTGGGGGAGGGCTGGGTCGGTGACGAGGCTATTGCCATTGCGATTTTCTCGGTGATGAGACATATCGAAAGCTTCGAGAATTGCATTGTCTGCGCCGTCAACCATGACGGGGACAGCGATTCGACAGGAGCGATAGCCGGGAATATCATAGGCGCGATACTTGGCTACTCCGCCATTCCGTCGTATTATCTTGAAAGCCTTGAAATAGAGCCGGTACTTGTATCGGCTGCAGATGACCTATGCGCTGATGTGAAGATACCCGAGGTGAACCGCCGCATCGGCATTCGCTATGTGGAACATCAGCCAATGGGTGTTGACAAACAATTCCTCATATGAGGAGGGAACCCGAGGGGGGTCGAGGGCGTTTTCATAAGAAAACGAATTGAGATGCGACAGATCATCAGACATTTTACGGACGACGACCTGTATAAGTTCACCATGTGTTGCGCGGTGATCGAGAATTATCCGCGCACGCAGGTGAGATACCGGTTTACCGACCGTCACAATACAGTTTATCCGTCGGGCTTCGCGGAGAGACTCATGGAGCAGATCGCCATGCTCGAGGAGCTGGCATTCACCGATGAGGAAGCCGACTTCATGCGGCGCAAATGCCCGTATATACCGAGCTGGTTCTACAGTTATCTGAAGGGATTCCGTTACGACAGCCGTTGCGTCCGCGCCTCGCAGGATGAGGAGGGGCATCTGAGCGTTGAGTTCGAGGGGTGCTGGAGCGAGACAATCCTGCTTGAGGTGAAGGTGCTCGCCATCATATCGGAGCTGTATTACATCATGCGTGGCGAAGACTCGAAACTCGACTACAGGGCACATTACGACAATTCGTATGAGAAGGCGCACAGAATGCTTGAGGCGGGATGTGTCTTCAGCGATTTCGGCACACGCCGCCGCGCTTCGTTCCAGGCCCAGGAAACGGCTGTAGCCGCAATGAAGACCTGCCAGGACAGCCTGGAACATACGAAAGGACGGTTCAGGGGGTCGAGCAACGTCTATCTCTCCATGAAGTATGACCTGACCCCGATAGGGACGATGGCGCATGAGTTCATGTGCGCGATCGCCGGCATGTACGGACCGCAGATGGCCAACTATCTCGCCATGCGCACATGGTCGAATACCTACCGGGGGGCATTGGGCACATTCCTTTACGACACCTACGGCTGGCGCATATTCAGTCTGAATTTCTCCGAAGACTATGCGAACATGTTCAGGGGACTGCGTGTGGACAGCGGGGACAACTACGAGCAACTCGACTTTATCATCGATAAATACAAATCGCTGAAGATCGACCCGCGGACAAAGGAGGTGGTCTTCAGCAACGGCCTCAACGTAGACGAGGCGATAAGGATACAGCAGTATGCCGAGGGGAAATGCATGCCGTCGTTCGGCATCGGCACACATTTCACCAACGACTTCCCGGGCGTGGCGCCACTGAATATCGTCATCAAGCTTGTGGACGTCAAGATCACCGAATCGTGGCCGTTCTACTGCCCGACATGCAAACTCAGCGAGGACAAAGGTAAATACTCCGGCAACGCAGAGGCGGTAGAGATTTTCCGCCGTCTGCTTCACCTGGAATAGGGGATAGCCGTGGATATTCAGTAAGGGGAGATATTGTTAAGCTCTCCGATCTTGCCCGGCGTCACTTTCGTGGTAAGGAGGCGGTTGAAATCCTCAATGGTGATTCTGGTCTGCGGATTGAAATCATCTGAGTTCATATAATCGAGGACACTGGCAAAAAACTGACGTCCTTCGGGATATTGGGAGGCTTTGCCGAGATCCGACATCACCACGAGAAGTTTCCCTTTGCCGACAACGAACTCGAACACAAGGCCGAGCTTGTGGTTGCGCTCGATATTGTCGATAACCTGCACTATGGGGCGGTAATCCCTTGACGTATTGTCGAGAATGAAGGGATTGCTGTTCTTTATCACAGGAAACCACTGCCAGTCGGTGTGCATATCGGTGGGGAAACTGCGGAAGAGGGGATGGGCAGGGTCGGTGAGTATACCGAGAGTGCCTGGAGACACCGGTTTTTTGTTATTCTCGGAAATGGTCTTGAACATCCGGTAGTTCCAGTAATCGGTCTGGAAAAGCCCACCGACGGTAAGGTCGGAGGCACCGGGCATCAGAAGCACATCCGCACCCTCCTCAAGCTGCCGGGCGATTCCGGGAGTGAGTTCCGGCGTGACTATCACATCTCCCTTGTGAGACATGGGATCCGTATTGTCTGGGTATATCCATACGTTATAGCGGTTGCGGTAATCAGTGCCGTCGATCGAAAGAAGAAGCTCCATGGCTGCCGGCGTACTGAAGCCGCTGAGGTCGATGTCGATATCCCCGGCCTTTATCAGACCCTCACCGTCCGGAATCCCGATTTTTCCGCTTTTGTCACCGAGAGTCCAGACAAGGTCTTTCCCTGCGAGAGACATCCCTCCATAATTGGCGATTTTCACCTCGCAATGCAGTCCGGAGGCAGCCGTATGGCAGAAACTGTCGGCAATAAGCAGGGGAACAACCTCCGAACACCAGCCACGCCATTCCTCATCCGATACATATCCCTTGGAATCAAGAAAAGCGTCGAGAATGCCGACATACGCGCTTCCCTGCCCCGGATAATCCTGGAGGTCGAGAAGCTGGAAGCCCGCCATGCCGGGCGTGCGGAGATCCATTTCGATATCCTGTTTGTAAAGCTCGACAGCCCATTTGCCGCTCGCCTCATGAAACGCCTGAGCCTGATCAAGCATACCGGCCTTGTCAAGCCTGGAGCGGAACACCTCCATATTATATGGATACAGGGCGCCTGTATATTTCCCTATCTCAGAATAGTCGGGATAAGACTGAAACTGAGCCGTCTCGTGGGAGATCACAGGCACTGTGGCCAGGGCGCAGCCCTCCTCGAAATTCCGGCGGGTGTCGGGATAGAAATGATTTATCATTCCGCCGTCGGCAGCATCGGCAAACGAGAATGAGCCGCGTGTGTGGGTATTGTAGTTACCCCAGCCCTCGCCTCCTACTCGGCAGGTGACGAAGAAATCCATTCCGGGCTTCATCCCCTGGTAGCCGAGATAATAGTTGGAGCCGAAGGTATAGACCTTGTCGGGAGCGATGGCACGGAAATGGTCGGTAAATTCTTTCATCCGGTCGATGTCACCCCAAAGCTCGTTGCCGAGGGCGAACATCCGGAAAGAGGGGTGGTGGCCATAGCGGCGCAGAATACTCTCTCCCTCCTTGAGGAGGAAATCCATGAGGACGGGATCGTCAGACCTGAAATCTCCCCAGAAGGGGAGTTCGGGCTGAAGATATATCCCGGCCTCGTCAGCCGCCGCGAAAGCTGCTTCCGGAGGGCACCAGGAATGGAAGCGGACATGATTCAGACCATAATCCCTGCAGACCTTGAAGTATTTTCTCCAGGAGTCGATGTCCATCGCCACATGACCGGTCAGGGGCCATACGCAGGCGTCATGGCGTCCGCGCAGGAACACCGGATGCCCGTCGGCGTAGAAATGCCGGCCGCGTATCTCGAAATTCCTGAAGGCAGGGTTTATGTCATTCACTACAGGCGCAGAGAAGGACTCGTCGGAAAGGAAAATCTCGCCGATGATGCCATTCCAGTTGGTCTGCGTGTCTTCCGTATACGCATGGCTGCTCGCATATATCTGCTCCGGGACGCCGCTGGAATTGTCGATCATAATCTCGACAGTATGCGGGCCCGGAGTGAGGTACTGAGTCAGATTGAATTCCTGCGGTGTGGTTATATCATTGGAGGAGCCGACTTTCTTTCCGTCGATGTATATCTCGGAAGGCTTGGTGCGTTCGAGGGTAAGGAATATATCCTCACCCTTCCAGTCACGTGGAATCTCGACGTCACGGCGATACCAGGCCCTACCTTTATATGAATAGGGACGGGAGAGGTGGGTGGTAAGCGAGGCGTCTGTTATCGGGTTGCCCTTACGGTTGGTGTCGGTAGTGCCGGGAAGCTGAATCGAGTCATTGAAAACGGTGCCGGGGGCGACCGTTCCGACGGAATCAATCTGGAACTGCCATGTGCCGGCAAGGTCGATTTTTCTACCGGAAGCCAGGGAGGAAATTGAGACTAAGACGGCAAAGGCCGTTATCGTGGTTTTGAGAGTCATGATGAGTGTGAATTGTGAATAAACCGCATATATACCGATATAACTAACGGCAGCAACATATTATTATCAATAGTTCGTTAATTTTT
>DKYZ01000057.1:0-147 GCA_002493515.1 Porphyromonadaceae bacterium UBA7087
GTGATAATCACGCGGGGAGCGTCCTTGCGGGAGGGGAAGAGGCCAAGCGGATGGCCGCTCTCCACAACGAGAGTCTGCTCATCGGTGAGCTCCTCGAGATATTTCTTTATAAGACGATACTGAAGCCAGTTCTGGCATACCTGTCCG
>DKYZ01000057.1:458-1124 GCA_002493515.1 Porphyromonadaceae bacterium UBA7087
CCAGTTCTGGCATACCTGTCCGGTCTCGCCATAAGTGACGAGTTCATATGGATACAGGGCGATATCGAAACAGAGGTTGTTGTCGATCATTACCTGGAAAGCCTTTCCGGCGAGGCATTTTCCCTTATACTCATCTATGGGCTTTGCCTTGAGGTCGCCCTCGGGACGCCAACGGTAGGCATAGATGCGCCCGCGAGTGCGCAGCTCCTCGAGAAATTCCGGGGCTGCCTTCTCGTGAAGCTCCTCGGGGAGGTAACGGAGGGCGTTTTTCAGTGCTATGACAGTCTTAGCCTCGCTAAGAGTGTATCCGCGGTCGGGGGCTCTTCTGATGCCCTCGGCGAAGGCCGGCATTTCCGGCCATTCTGCGGAAAGAAGTATTCTTTTGTCTTCCATGAAAGTATAGATTCGAAAAAATTTTACGCAAAGATAATCACAAAACCGGAAACGTTTTTAATATTTGGGAAATTTTTACTAAGTTTGAGGCAAATTTCCGTACTGACCTATCGTCAGACCATGATAAGAACAGTTTCTAAACGATGAAAACACGCTTAATCGAATGTGTGCCCAACTTCAGTGAAGGGCGCGACCCAGAGAAAATCAAGGCGATCACAGACGCCATAAGTGAGGTAAAAGGAATCAAATTGCTCGACGTCGATCCGGGCGAGG
>DKYZ01000057.1:1426-1796 GCA_002493515.1 Porphyromonadaceae bacterium UBA7087
CCGTACGGTAGTGACCTTCGTGGGAACTCCGGAGGATGTTGTGGAGGCCGCTTTCCAGGGAATCAAGAAGGCCGCCGAGGTAATCGACATGCGCGGCCATCACGGGGCACATCCCCGTATGGGCGCCACCGACGTATGTCCGCTCATCCCGGTGGCCGGGATGACGCTGGAGGAATGCGCGTCTCTCTCTCGCGAACTCGCGAAGAGAGTATCCGAGGAGCTCGGAATCCCGACCTACTGCTATGAGGCAGCTGCCTTCACTCCGGAGAGGAAGAATCTCGCTGTTTGCCGTGCTGGCGAATACGAGGCGCTCCCCCAGAAGATGGGCACAGAGAAGGGTCCCGATTTCGGCAACCGTCCGTTTGACGAG
>DKYZ01000057.1:2087-2797 GCA_002493515.1 Porphyromonadaceae bacterium UBA7087
TTCGGCAACCGTCCGTTTGACGAGGATGTAGCCAAGACAGGCGCCACTACAATAGGAGCACGCGATTTCCTCATCGCTGTCAACTACAACCTCAACACTACGTCCACCAGGCGTGCCAATGCCATCGCCTTCGACGTCCGCGAGAAGGGACGCCCAGTGCGCGAGGGAGGCAAGGTCACAGGCAAGCCTCTGAAAGACGAGAACGGCAAACCGATCATGCAGCCCGGCACCCTTAAAGGAACAAAGGCCATCGGATGGTTTATTGATGAGTATGGCATCGCACAGGTATCGATGAATATCACCGATATCGCCACCACACCTCTTCATGTTGCCTTCGATGAGGTATGTCGCGCAGCGGCAGCGCGCGGAGTCCGCGTCACAGGAACGGAGATCGTGGGACTCGTGCCCAAGAGCACACTCATTGACGCCGGAAAATACTTCCTGGCCAAGCAGCAGCGTTCCGCCGGCATCCCCGACAGCGAGATCATCCGCATCGCCATCAAGTCGATGGGCCTCGACGAGCTCAAGCCCTTCGACCCGAAAGAGAAGGTGATCGAGTATCTCGTAGAGGATGACAGCAAGGCCCGTCTGGTGAACCTCACCGCCCGCGGCCTGGCCGAGGAGACAGCAAGCGAGTCGCCCGCTCCTGGCGGAGGATCCATATCGGCATATATGGGAGCCCTTGGCGCCGCCCTCGGCACCATGGTGGC
>DKYZ01000057.1:3093-3451 GCA_002493515.1 Porphyromonadaceae bacterium UBA7087
ATGACGACCGCTGGAAAGAATTTTCAGATGCTGCCGAGAAAGGCCAGGAGCTCATGGAGCAGCTTCTGCATCTCGTAGACGAGGACACGGCTGCCTTCAACATGATCATGGATGTATTCGCAATGCCGAAGAAGACTCCGGAGGAGAAGGCCGCAAGAGCCGAGTCCATGGAGAAAGCCACTCTCTATGCCACAGAGGTGCCCCTACGCACGATGGAGACATCGTTCAAGGCCTTCGACCTTATCAGGAACATGGCAGAGAACGGCAATCCCGCGTCGGTTACTGATGCCGGTGTGGGCGCGTTGGCCACCCGTGCTGCAGTGCGCGGCGCATTCCTCAATGTGAAGATCAACGCCGC
>DKYZ01000057.1:3718-17707 GCA_002493515.1 Porphyromonadaceae bacterium UBA7087
CCTCAATGTGAAGATCAACGCCGCCGGGCTCAAGGACCGTGAGGCCGCCGAGCGTCTGATTGCACGTGGAGCCGAGATCGAGAAAGAGGCCGCCAAAGCCGAGGAGGAGATACTGGCGATTGTAAACTCCAAGATCTGAAAATGAAACAATACGCGATAGGCGTAGACATGGGTGGCACCAACACCGCCTACGCCTTGATAAGCCGTGACGGCACGGTGGTGGAGAGGGGGTCCCTCCCCACCACCGGTCACATATCGGCCCAGGTATGGGCCGAGAAACTGTGGGAAAGCCTTCGCGAGATGATAGAGCGCAACGGCGTCGGCGAGGAGATAGAGGGAATCGGTATCGGAGCCCCCTGCGCCAACACCATCACCGGCTGCATCGAGGCAGCCACCGACCTGCCGTGGCCCTCGCCGATTCCCCTTAAGGAGCGCATGGAGCGCCTGTCGGGAATCAGGGTGTCGGTAGCCAACGACGCCAACGCGGCGGCGATGGGGGAGCGCATCTATGGAGCGGCGAAGGGAGTTGACAATTTCATAATGCTCACCCTGGGCACCGGAGTGGGGAGCGGCATCGTGTGCGACGGCAATCTCATATTAGGGAGCCGGAGCTTCGCTGGCGAGCTCGGACACATCTATTTTGAATTTGCCAAGGGACGGCCATGCGGATGCGGCAGGGAAGGATGCCTTCAGACAGTGGCAAGCGCCAAGGGCATAGTCCTTACTGCCCGGAAGATGCTCGAGGAGCGGGACATTCCCTCATCTTTAAGATCTATACCTGTAGCCCAGCTGTCGTCAAAGGATGTGGCGGAGGCGGCGCAGAGGGGCGACCTTCTGGCACGCGAGATCATAGCCTTCACAGGAAGAGCCATAGGGGAGGCCTGCGCCACTTTCGCAGCTTTCAGCGACCCTGAACTGATCGTGTTGTTCGGAGGAGTGGCCAAGGCCGGCAGAATACTTACGGATGCCGCGGAACTGGAGTTCAGGCGCAAGGCGCTCCATCTCTATGCCGACAAGGTGAGATTCCGCATATCCGAACTGCCGGATTCCGATGCCGCACTGCTCGGCGCGGCTGCGATGGTGACGACAGTAAGCGGGGATTAACATGGGATAAACCGGATTGCACTAATATATGAAGACATCTATAATGAGAGCCGCCATGATTGCGGCGGTTATGTCGGGAGCCGGGGCTCCCGCAGTGATAGGCAACGACACGGTAGCCTATATCCCCACGCAGGAAGTACTGGATTCCAGGAAGGCATTTTCCGACGACAGATTCGGGATATTCATCCACTGGGGAATATACAGCATGTTCGGACAGGGGGAGTGGTATCTCAACTACGGGCCACATGCCGATGAATATGCCAAGGCCGCAGGGGGATTCTATCCCGCCAATTTCGATGCGGCACAGTGGGTGAGAGACATTAAGGAAAGCGGCGCCAGATACATCTGCATCACCTCACGCCATCATGACGGTTTCTCCATGTTTGACACGGCAGAAAGCGATTACGACATTGTGGACGCCACTCCGTTCAAACGAGACATTCTAAAGGAACTTGCCGAGGAATGCCAAAAGCAGGGTATCAGCCTGCATTTCTATTACTCGCATCTCGACTGGACAAGACCTGACTATCCGAAAGGACGCACCGGCAGGACAACCGGCAGGCCTGAGGGGAAGGAGGACTGGAACTCGTATTACGGTTTCATGAACCGGCAGCTGAAGGAACTTCTCACCAACTATGGTCCGATAAGGGCTATATGGTTTGACGGATGGTGGGACCACGACGAGGATGCCACGCCTTTCGACTGGCAACTCGAAGAGCAGTACAGGATGATTCACGACATTCAGCCGGGTTGCCTTGTGGGCAACAATCATCACCAGACTCCGTTTCCCGGTGAAGACATTCAGATATTCGAAAGAGATCTTCCCGGAGAGAACACCGCCGGACTGTCCGGTCAGGAGATAAGCCGTCTCCCCCTGGAGACATGCAACACCATGAACGGGATGTGGGGATATAAGGTGAACGATACAAACTATAAGGATTCAAAGACCTTGATTCGGTATCTCGTGAAGGCAGCCGGCATGGGAGCGAATCTCCTTATGAACATCGGCCCCCAGCCGGACGGTCAGCTTCCGGAAGCGGCAAGGGATAGGCTCAAGGAGATAGGCGACTGGATGAAGACATATGGAGAGACTATCTACGCCACGGAAGCCGGGCCTTTCGAAGCAAGAAGCTGGGGCACGTCCACACGTAAAGGGAACAGGCTCTTCCTGCACGTGACGGCCGCCGAATCGGAGGACATCCTTATTCCCGGAGACATAAAGATCCGGAAAGCGAAGGATTTCGTGAGCGGCAAGCCTGTGAAATACACCAGGGCCGGAGAATCTACCGTGATACACCTCGGAAGGATACCTACGGAAACGGATTACGTGGTGGAACTTGAGATTGCCGATTGAGCCATGGCTGAGATAGAGATATGCTGCGGCGACGTGGAGAGCCTTATGGCAGCCGCGTCGGGCGGAGCCAGGAGAATCGAGCTTTGTTGCGGATTGTCGGATGGCGGACTCACCCCTTCGCCAGCGACAATCAGGAAAGCCAGGCAGCTCGGAATCGAGAAAATCAATGTGCTGATACGCGTAAGAGGCGGAGATTTCCTCTATAGCGACGACGAAAAGGAGATAATGCTGGAGGAGGCAAGGGAGGCATTCGAGAATGGCGCTACGGGAATCGTGGTGGGAGCGTTGCTTCCTGACGGAAAAATAGACAAATCGTTCTGCCGAGAGATGGCAGCGATTGCCGCAGGCCGCGACATGACATTCCATCGCGCCTTCGACATGTGTTCTGACTGGCCGACAGCCCTGGAGGAAATAATAGGTATGGGATTCACGAGTCTTCTGACCTCTGGGCACGCCTCCGACGCCTTTTCCGGCATGCAGACATTGAAAGAAATCAAGCAACGCGCGGCAGACAGGATAACGGTGATGGCCGGATCGGGAATCAACAGCGTCAACTGCCGGGAGATACTCGATAAGACCGGCGTGGATGCAATCCACGGAACGGCACGACGGAAAAAGGGGAGCGGGATGCTTTTCCGGCGTGGAGACGTCAGCATGGGGGCCCGCGATGCGGATGAATATGAGAGAAGCGTGACTGACGCCGAAGAGGTCAGGGCGATAATCAGGAAATGCGGGGATTGAAAAAAAATAAAAATCATTCATGAGACGAAACGATATAAAGATAAACGATATAAAGATATATGTGGCGGCGCTGCTGATGGCCGGAACGTCGGCAGTGGCGGCAAGGGACTTCAGACAGAGTTTCCTTGACAGGAAAGCCGCGTCAAACGACAAGAGTGAATTTGAAAAAGTTGATGCCCTGCCCAAGGGAGCCGAGAGGAGTATGATGGAGTTCCTATATTCCTATCTGTCGCTGCCCGACCTCGCTGACTATCCTGCCGAGTTTTATCTCCGCAATGTTGAGACGTCGCTCAAGGCGCGGGAGGAGATGCCATGGGGAAAGAGCGTCCCCGAACGTGAGTTCCTGCATTTCGTTTTGCCGGTAAGGGTGAACAACGAGAATCTTGATATGTCGCGGGAGGTATTTTACGAAGAGCTTAAGGATAGGGTCAAAGGCATGACGATGGAGGAGGCTATTCTGGAGGTGAACCACTGGTGTCATGAAAAGGTGACCTACAAACCCTCCGACGCCCGGACCTCATCTCCACTGTCTTCCGTAAGCCAGGCGATAGGGCGTTGCGGAGAGGAATCGACATTCGCCGTGGCGGCCTTGCGCAGCGTTGGCATACCGGCGCGGCAGGTCTATACTCCCCGATGGGCACACACTGACGACAACCATGCCTGGGTAGAGGCCTGGGCAGACGGGAAATGGCACTTCATAGGTGCGTGCGAGCCGGAGCCGGTGCTCGACCTGGCCTGGTTTAATGCCCCTGCGTCCCGGGGTATGCTTATGAACACAAACGTTTTCGGCGATTATGACGGTCCGGAGGAGGTGCTCGACAAAAGCCCTCTGATCACGAAAATCAACGTAACCGAAAACTATGCCCCGACATCAACCCTTATGGTAAAGGTGACAGATTCGGAGGGGCAGCCGGTAAAAGATGCCGGAGTGAACTTCTGCATATATAATTATGCCGAGTATTATCCTGTGGCAAATAAGACCACCGGCCCAGATGGGGTCGCTTCTCTGCTGGCAGGCAGCGGCGACATGATCATATGGGCAAGCGACGGCAATAAATTCGGCGTAGCCAAGGGAAAGTCGGCGGCAGGAGACACCCTGCTCCTGACTCTGGACAGGCCGCAAGGTTTTGTAGGAGAGATGGAGTTCAACATCACTCCGCCTCCTGGCGGAACGAATCCACCGTTAGTGACGCAGGCACAGAGAGAAATCAACAACCGCCGTTTTTCAATGGAGGATTCCATCCGGAACGCGTATACCTCTACATTTGCCGATGAGAAGCGGGCATATGAACTGGCGGAACTGCTTGGGGTAAGCCGTGACGAACTTAAGAAGATATTGACGGAATCAAGAGGCAACCACACTGCCATTTCAGGTTATCTTTCGGATTTGACGCCGGAGAAGAGGCAAGACGCCGTTTCTCTCCTCATGAACGTAAGCGAGAAAGACAGGCGGGACATATCGATGGATGTGGTGGAAGATTGTATTGCAGAATATCCTTACGACGGTTCCAACATGACTGATGAGTATGCTGCATTCACCGATAAGTATGTTCTCAATCCCAGAATTGAAAACGAAGGGTTGAGAGCAGACCGCAAATATCTTCGCGGACTGTTCGGAAAGGAGGAAGCAGGGGAAATCCGACGTAACCCACAGAAGCTTGCAGCCTGGATAGCAGAAAGGGTGAGGGTCACTGATGACGAGAATCCACAGAATCTCAGAATGTCGGCACAGGGTCTGCTGAGTCATGGACGCGGCAACGAATTGTCAAGAAACATTCTCTATGTCAAGACAGCGAGAAGTCTCGGGATTCCGGCACGCATAGATCCGGTTACCGGCGTCACACAGTATGCCGGAAAGGAGATGCGCTGGATTGACGTGGACTTCGGAAATGCGGAAAAGGAAACTGAAGGGGAGTATTCTGAAAAGGGACAGGGCTCCCTCAGGCTTACATACCGGCCCATAGACTATCTTGAGGATCCGAAGTATTACACACATTTCAGTATCTCGAGGATAGAGAATGGAATGCCAAGGCTTCTTGAGTTTGACGAGACCGCTACAACGGCTGCAAGTTTCACAACCCCTTACTCACTTGCCGCAGGAGACTATATCCTCACGACAGGAAGAAGGCTGGCCGACGGCAGTGTTCTCGCAAGAACAGTATTCTTCAACATAGAGAATGGAAAGGAGAAGACTGTGCCGATGGTGATTCGCGAGGATGAGAGCGCCATCAGCGTGATAGGGAGCCTCAATGCCGAGAATATATATCATGACATCGAGGCAGATGAGGACAAGAGCATCCTTTCGACCACAGGCAGGGGATATTACGTGGCAGGAATCATATCCCCGGGCCATGAGCCGTCGGCTCACGCCCTAAACGATATCTCAGCCGTAGCCGACAAACTTGACGCCACCGGCAGGAAACTGCTGGTATTCTTCGAGAGCGAGGAGGGCGCCTCACGGTTTGAGAGACAGCATTTCGGCAAGTTGCCTGAGAACCTGGTGTGGGGTATTGATAAAGACGGAGTGACAAAAGAGGAGATAATTAAATCTCTCAATCTTGCATCCGGCGAGAAGCCTCTGTTTGTAATAGCCGATACCTTCAACCGCATAGTCTTCGTGTCGCAGGGCTATACCATCGGGCTCGGCGAGAAGCTCCTCCAGACACTTGGAAAACTGAAGGAGTAACACAGACTACAATATCCAGGCATACTCCCCGGTCGTAAAAAATGCTTTTTAGCATTTTTTACGACCGGGGAGCTGTCATATTTTGATGATTATAACTATTTTTGCACTACACTATACAAAATGACAACCGGTGGCGTCCAAGAGCGGACTCTGACGCCAGCCGAATCAATTCATCTCATTAGAGTCTGCCTGACGATTACACATGAAACATTTTACCTTAGGACAATTGCTTGTCGGGGCATTGCTGCTGGGAGGATTCCTTTCAGCGACAGCCACACCGACAGTGACTCCGCTGAAAGGAAAAGCCCAGGACGTCTCGCCAGACGGTCTGACTGTAGTGGGCTTCTATGACCAGGAATGGAACGAAGACTGGACAATCCAGTTTCACGAAAGTTTCGTATGGGACGGCGTCAACGGCCAGCAATGGAAAACATCCTACGACGGCGACGACTGCATGGAATCGGGACTTTTCTTCGGAGTGACCGACACCGGCATCATAACGGGAGCCGTAAAGAACGACGGAATGCGTCTGCCTGCCAATGGCGGAGGCGGTTTCAAACCCGGTCTTGACCGTCAGGGTCCGGAACGGGAGGAGGAACTCGGGGAACCCATTTTCACCGCCGCCGTATGGC
Source organism: Porphyromonadaceae bacterium UBA7087 (assembly GCA_002493515.1). GTDB lineage: Bacteria > Bacteroidota > Bacteroidia > Bacteroidales > Muribaculaceae > Lepagella. Next base: position 10,236 of record DKYZ01000057.1, read on the forward strand.
GCGACGGAAATCTGGAGATGCTTAGCGAGGGGCTCGGCTCCATCAGCGACTATAACGAGCCGAATGACGGCACATATGCAGTAGCAGCCTCAGAAGACGGAAGCACAGTCATCGGATATTACTATAAGAACTGGATGGCTGACGGGGCAATAGTATGGAAATACAATAATCTCTGCTATTGCTTCGATTTGGTCGACTATGCCATGCCCGACGGCATACTGAGCAGCGTGATGCTCGGAATTTCCCGCGACGGAAGCATCATATACGGCAACGTGATAAAACCGACGCCCGACGGAGGAAAGACAGTGCCGGTCTATTGGCCGTCGTCTGAAAGCTGTGTGGAGATAGAGCTCCCGAAAGGAGACTATGCGCTTGGATGCGGAACTGCGGCAATGTCGCCTGACGGCCGCAGGATACTCGTGAACGGAAGCGGCTATGACCGTATGTTCCTCGGAATATACAATACCGACACCAACACCCTTGAAGAGATAAGACTTCCTGAAAAGACACAGACCGTGACCGGCTACGCCGTGACCGACAACGGAGGTGTGTTCTTCAACGTCAAGAACAAGGACTGGGAATCTGTCAACTATTACTATTCATGTGAGAGCGGCTCCATGATGTCTCTTGAAAGCTATCTTGAAGAGGCGGCTCCGGAGATATCGGATGAAGACCTCAGGGCTGTGCTCGCCTCGACTATTGTCAAGGTGAGCGGCGACGGGCGCACCATCATATTCAATCAGGACATGGCTAAGTCATTGGTGTTGCAGCTTGACAAAGCCCAGGTGGTCTCCGCACCAGCACCCAACGGCCTGAATCTGTATTACAGCGCTCCGGAAACCGTGACTCTAGAATGGAACGGAGTATCCGAACTGCCGGAAGGTGTAACGCTTGTAGGTTATCAGGCATATATTGACGGCGAGCCGCTTGGAGACGTGGTTGAGACCACCCAGGCCGAAGGCCTTCATTCCATTAGCGGCGTTGCCGAGATGGGCCGGAACCATTCCGCAACGGTCAGGACTCTCTACATGCATGAAGGAGAGGAGAAGATGTCGTCGGAGGCCGACCCAGTGGAGACTTATGTCTCGGCCAGCACGGCGCTCATAGAGTTTGATAATTTCGATGACAGTTCGATTGATCCCAACGGCAATATCATGGCCGCCAACGACCACTGGACAACTGAAATCATAGAAGACAATATGCTTGTCATATCCTGGCATCTCGACGTTCGCGACTGGGACAACAACAATCCTTTCGCGACTGTACTGAGTGCGGCAGACTCCCCCTGGGCCAACGCCTATGTTAGCCATTACCGCGACGCAAGCGATGCTGATGACTTCTTCCTCAGCTTCTACACCCAGATAAAGGAGGTGAACGAGCTTGGCCAGGACCGCTCCACCGACTTCCTTGACGTGCAGTATACCCTCGACGGTAAGAACTGGGAGACAATCGAGACAATATGCGCCGCCGACATGGACCACGCGAAATGGATATTCCATAAGGTCGATCTTGGCGACAAACTGGCCGGTAAGATTTTCCGTCTGAGATTCAACGCGCATGGAGAGGGCAAGGCTCAGCTTATGTGGGCACTCGACTGCATCGGCATCAACGATGTGACGGACGCCCCGCAGCCTACGGGACTCCGCGCCGAGAAAATGTCGGAAGGGAACGTAAGCCTTACATGGCAAAACACGATGGGGGCATGGGACCTCTCGCATGTGATTAATTCATATGTGGAATACAGCAGAGCCATCGGCAACGAAGCCGCCGGGCTTATGGCGGCAGTGGATATGGATTCCGACAGAATCCGCAGCCATGCCGGCGAATACATATCAGGAGTCTCCGCGTTTATATACGACGCTCCTGAAATGGAATACACTCCCACAGAGGCAGAGGCCGTCATATTTGAAGACGGTGTGGAAGTAGCCCGCGGACGTTTCTGCCATAGCTTCGACAAAGTCATCTCGTCAACTGCATGGCTCGATAGTCCGGTGCTGATCCAGGACGGCAAGAGCTATAGGGTTGCCGTGGATATTCTGGCGCATGACAGCGAGAACGCCCCGATGTATTATCAGAACACGGATGAGGCCGTGGCCGGAGTGACAGATCTCTTCAGCGAGGACGGCGGCAAGACCTGGCAGACGATGCGTGAGACATATGACAATTTGTATCCCGGTGATGACGAGGAAAGTCTCAGGGCGCTCGGGAACTGTATCTGGTCGATCCATGCCAATATAACCTCGGAAGGGGAGAAAGTGGCTGACGATATCACCAAGGATTCAGAAATCATAGGCTACAATGTCTACCGCGACGGAGAGCGCATCAACAAGTCGGTTGTATTTGCGCCTTACATGAGGTATGATGACAAGGACGCGCCGAAAAAGGCAGAGTATCAGGTCGAGGCTTATTACCGCGACGGGCGCGTATCGCCGCTGTCGGAGCCGCTTAAGATCGATATGTCAGGAGTGTGCAGCATAACCGCAAACGATGTCAAGGTGACACGCGAGGGCAGCGATATCATCATATCGGGTGATTTCAGGAGAGCTACACTAATCGATATGTCCGGAAAGAGAGTGATTTCGACTTCCGCATCACGGATATCCACCGCCACTCTTCCTGCCGGAGTATATGTGCTCCAGGTATCGGATGGCGTCAACGACACTCTGGTAAAGATCATGGTGAGATAAGACAGAGAGAATAAACGATGAACAGGGTGCGGAAGCTTTATGGCCTCCGTGCCCTTTTTGTTTGCATGGATTTGAAAATCATGCTAACTTTGCGGCGCGACCCGCAAGGGCCGGAATAAAAACGGATTTGAAAATGTTGTATTTCTCTACAGATTATATGCGCGGGGCACATCCGGAGGTGATGGCAGCCCTTATGGATACCAATATGGTGGCTACGCCCGGATATGGCGAAGATGACTATTGCCGGCGAGCCGAAAGAAAGATTCTCGAGGAGTGCGGAATACGTGACGGGAAAGTATATTTCCTTGAAGGAGGCACTCAGACCAATATGCTCGTCATCACCCGCCTGCTTGATTATTGTGATGGAGTCATAGCAGCGGATACCGGACATATCAATGTGCATGAATCCGGAGCAATCGAGGCGGCTGGACATAAGGTGATCTCCTTGCCCTCGGAAGACGGGAAAATCAAGGCTACGGATATCAACCGCTGTCTTAGCGATTATTATGGCGACGACACGTATCCTCATATCGTGAAACCCGGAATGGTGTATATCACTTTCCCCACTGAGATGGGAACCCTCTATACGCTCGGCGAACTTGAGGATATCAGCGAGACATGCAGAAAATGGGACATTACACTCTATATCGACGGTGCACGCCTTGCCTACGGTCTGGCCGCCGAGGGTAACGATGTGACGCTTAAGGATCTTGCAAGACTTTGCGACGCGTTCTATATAGGAGGCACGAAGTGTGGGGCACTTTTCGGCGAAGCAGTTGTGACAAGGCGTCCGGAGCTTTTCAAGGGATTCTTCTCCCTCTGCAAGCAGCGGGGTGCCGTTCTGTCGAAAGGACGCCTGCTCGGAATTCAGTTCGAAACCCTTTTCAATGGAAATCTGTACGGTCGAATCGGACAGCACGCCATTGAGACAGCAATGCTTCTGAAGGATGGCTTCAGAAGCAAAGGATACAGAATGCTAATTGATTCGCCTACCAACCAGCAGTTTTTTATATTGCCCAACGAGATTATCGAGCGACTGCAGGAGAACGTGGCGTTCGAGCTGTGGGGACCGATGCGCGAGAATGAGACACCGGTCAGGTTTGTCACAGACTGGAGTACAAGACGCGAGGATATCATCGAGCTGATGTTGCTTATCTGACAAACCGTCATGCGTTTGGATTCCCGTCCTGTGTATGCGCGGATACTGCTGTCTGCCTCTTATCGCGACGGAACTTACCCACATTGCTGAGCACCATACCTCCTACTATCACTATCATGGCCACCACCTGAATCCAGTTGATATCGGCGACCTTCAGGATGACGGATGTCACAGAGGCCACAACCGGGACAAGATACTGATATATGGAGACGAGTTCGCTCGAAAGGAGCTTCATTGCGGGCGCCATAAGGAAATAAGACAGAAAGGTAGGGCACAGAACGACAAAACCTATGAGGAGCCAGGGTTCGGTCTGGGCAGTGTGCCATATCGGCGCGTGACACAGACCCGGAATCAGAAAAACCGATGGTATGCTTGCCACGAGATATACCCATCGAAGCATGCTGACCGGCTTGTATGTCTTCATCGGCACTTCAAGCACCACGAGATAGAAAGCGTAGCAAAGACTTGAAAGAAGGGCCAGAAGGTCTCCGAGAAGGGCCATAGTGTCATGTCGCGAGACGCCATGCTGAAGGGCTATCACGATAAATGCCCCGATGAATGATATAATGAGTCCGTATATCTCAAGGCGAGAGGGGCGGTTTCCCTTGAACAACATATTAATCAGAACCACGAAGGCCGGAGGCAGCGTCATGATGATGGAGACATCAATCGGGTTTGACAGGCGTATCGACAGATTGAACAGAAATATGAAAGAGAAGAGCCCGACGGCTCCTCCGAGAATTATATCGCGCCAATGCTGTTTCTGAATCTTGTCGTTATGCAGGAAGAGGGAGGTCAGCCACATCAGCGCGCATCCTCCGAACATTCGGAAAGCGGAGACATCCATCGATGTCATCCAGTGTGGAATAAGCACCTTCACGACCGGAAGGTTCACGCCGAAAAATATAGTGGCTATCAGTATAAACAGATTGCCCTTAAGCTGACGTGCGAGCCCGTTTGAATTATTATCAGGCATAGCGTAGATGTTTTCTATGAAAACACCATCCACGGAGATATGTTTACAGATTCCACAGAAAGAATGCCATGGAACAGCAAGACGGGCCGGCATCCATACCGGAGCCGCCCCGTCTTGATTCGATTCAGTGACCCTGACGGTCTCTTTAAAAGAAATTCGTTATCTTATTGCTGTAAGACATCGCCACAGGACCCTTCCCATAATCGAGCAGGGTATATGCCTGGTTGCCGTCTTTCGCAAAGAACACCACTATCTTGCCGAATGCCTTGCCCTTGTATGACACATTTCCGGCCTTCGCTTCCCATACACCGCCGTTTTCAGTAACTGCAAGCATTACCGAGGGCTCGTTTGCCACTTTATATGAACCTGCGGAAGGCATCCTAAGCTGGGCTTCGGGGACCTCGTTGGTCTTCATGATATAGCCCCTGAGACCAGGAGTATATTCAATCACATCCCAGCCTGGCGTGGCGTCCGTGTTCTTGAAAGCCATACCGGCGGACAGGACCACGTCCTTCCCCTGCTGGTTCTGCGTCACATAACCCTGCGCGCTCGCCTGGTCGAATACCTTGGTGGATGTGTTGACAGCCACATATGACTGCGCGTGTGCCATTCCGGTGAAGGCAATGGCGAGCAAGGCAGCAGATAACGATTTAAAAATGTTTCTCATATCTCATATCTTGTTTTAAACGTGGAGAAGCTCCTTTATTCTGGTGCAAGCGTTGGAGAGACCCTCCACATCCTTGCCTCCGGCCTGCGCGAAGAACGGCTGGCCGCCTCCACCACCCTTGATTAGCTTGGCGGCCTCGCGGACAATCTGCGATGCGTTGAGACCATCCTTTACAAGGTCATCCGAAATCATGAGCGTAAGAAGCGGTTTGTCGATAGAAACCGTCGCTCCGATGAATACCGTATGTTCCGGAGAAAGCTTGCGAAGTGTGAACGCCACATTCTTCACGACTTCCGGCAGACGCGGACCCGAGAGGCTGCAAACCTTTATGCCGTTCTCCTCCTTTGCGTTTGCGAGGCATTCCTTTGCAAGGGTCTTGACCCGCTCCGCCATGTAATCCTCCACCTGGTGGCGCAGGTCGGTATTCTCCTCGATAGCCTTTCTTACAGCCTGACGGACGTCTGAGGCGCCCCCGAGGAATGATGCGATATCCTTCATGGAGTCCTGCAGCTGGTCGAGCATATTCTCCACTCCGGATGCCGTCACAGCCTCGATGCGGCGGATGCCGGCTGCGATGGAGCTTTCAGAAAGGATTCTCACCATACCGATATTTCCTGTATTGGCCACGTGGGTTCCACCGCAAAGCTCAATGGAGGAGCCATACTTTATCACACGCACCCTGTCGCCATACTTCTCTCCGAAGAGGGCCATGGCTCCCATGCCGCGGGCCTCGGCGATGGGAAGGTCGCGATATTCCTCAAGAGGCATGCTCCTGCGAAGGCGCGAATTTACGATATGCTCCACCTTGCGCAGCTCTTCCGGAGTCACCTTCTGGAAATGCGAGAAGTCGAAACGCAGCACATCGGGGGAGACATAGGATCCTTTCTGCTCGACATGAGTGCCAAGCACCTCGCGCAAAGCCTCGTGAAGGAGGTGTGTGGCGGAATGGTTGGCCGCTGTGGCATTTCGTGCCTCCACATCGATAGCCGCATTTAAGATAGCCTTTGGATCAGAGGGAAGCTTATGGGCAAGATGGACTCCTATGTTGTTCTCACGCTTTGTATCGAAAATCTCGATTACCTCGCCAGAGGGGGAAGTCAGGGTTCCCTTGTCGCCAACCTGTCCGCCCATCTCGGCATAGAAGGGTGTCTTCGACAGGATAATCTGATAGTATTCCTTACCTTTCTGCTTCACCTTGCGGTAACGGAGAATCTCGGTAGGAGTTTCCGTGAAGTCGTAGCCCACGAACTCCTGCTCACCATCGTTGACAACAGTCCAGTCACCGGTCTCGACAGCGGCGGCATTGCGTGCGCGCTCTTTCTGCTTCTGCATCTCTGCATCAAACTCCTTGTTGTCGAGCGTCATGCCCTGCTCACGAAGGATAAGCTCGGTGAGGTCAAGCGGAAAACCGAATGTATCGTAAAGCACGAAAGCATCTTTACCTGATATTTCCGTCTTCCCTTCTGCCCTGGCTTTCCTGACAATGTCGTCAAGCAGCTTTATGCCGTTGTCGAGGGTGCGCAGGAAGGATTCCTCCTCCTCCTTTATCACCTTCTTAATTAGGGTCTGCTGCGCCGTCAGCTCCGGATAGGAGGGACCCATCTGCTCCACGAGCTTGTCGACAAGCTTGTAAAGGAACGGTTCCTTCTGCCCGAGGAACGTATAAGCGTAACGGACGGCGCGGCGAAGGATACGGCGTATCACATAGCCGGCCTTTGCATTGGAGGGAAGCTGCGAATCAGCTATGGAGAAGGATATTGTGCGCACATGGTCGGCCACGACACGCATGGCCACATCCACTTTGGCATCGACCCCGTATTTCAGCCCGGAAAGGGAACTTATGACGTCGATGAGGGGAGTGAACACATCAGTGTCGTAATTCGATTTCTTACCCTGGAGAGCCATGCAGAGGCGCTCGAAGCCCATTCCGGTGTCGATCACCTTTGCCGGAAGCGGCTCCAAAGAGCCGTCGGCCTTGCGGTT
>DKYZ01000057.1:17958-56978 GCA_002493515.1 Porphyromonadaceae bacterium UBA7087
CCGTCGGCCTTGCGGTTATACTGCATGAACACGAGATTCCATATCTCGATCACCTGGGGGTTGTCTTTATTTACGAGCGACGCTCCGTCGACGGCAGACCTCTCCTCGTCGCTGCGCAGGTCGATATGTATCTCGCTGCAAGGGCCGCACGGGCCGGTCTCGCCCATTTCCCAGAAATTGTCGTGGCGGTTGCCGTTGATGATATGCGATTCGGGAAGATGCTGCTCCCAATAAGAAGCGGCCTCATTGTCGCGCTCAAGACCCTCGGGGGCATAACCCTCGAAGACCGTCGCATAAAGGCGCGCAGGGTCAAGGTGCAAGACGTCTACAAGATACTCCCAGGCCCAGTCGATGGCTTCCTTCTTGAAGTAATCGCCGAACGACCAGTTGCCCAGCATCTCGAACATTGTATGATGGTAGGTGTCGTGACCCACCTCCTCAAGGTCATTATGTTTTCCGGACACACGCAGACACTTCTGGCTGTCAGCCACACGGCGGCTCTGGGGGGGCCTGTTGCCGAGGATAATGTCTTTAAACTGATTCATGCCGGCATTGGTGAACATCAGTGTCGGGTCATCCTTAATCACCATCGGAGCCGAGGGCACAATCTTATGACCGCGCTCCTTAAAAAAGCTCTTGAACGATTCTCTGATTTCGTTAGAAGTCATCATATCTTAATGCAAATATATTTCTATCAGACAGTTGCGTGAGAAACCACAAATATTTCAGACGCTTATGACTTGCAAAATTACTTGATTTTGACTATTTTTGCAACATCAATGGCAAAAAATATCTATTATCAATATAATGCGGAGACGGATAACTTCGAGCGGGTCTATCCTTCCCTGAGGCGGAGGCTCCTTTCTGGAGCCAAGTATCTCGGGGTTGGATTCGTGATAGGCATGGGGCTTTTCCTGCTTGTCTACTACGTCTTCTCCTCTCCCGACGAGAAAAGACTCAGGGAGGAGAACTCCCGCCTCAAGTCGCAGTATCAGGTGCTCGGAAAGCGGCTCGAGAACTCCCTGAAGGTAGTGGCAGACCTGCAGGAAAGGGATGACAACTTCTACCGGGTGATGCTGCAGATGGAGCCTCTGAGCCGGAGCCGCCGCCTTGCGGGGCTTGACAAGGAGAAGAGATATAAGGAGCTTGACAAACTGTCGGACCAGCAGCTTGTGGAGCGGCTGACACGCAACCTCGATATGCTTGAGCGCCAGATTTACGCCCAGATAATGTCGTATGATGAATTGCAGGAGATTGTCGAGGAGCGGAGGGAAAAGATGGCCCACCTTCCTTCTGTCACTCCTATAAAGAAAGGGCTCTATACGGTGGCCTCCGGTTTCGGCCAGCGCCACGACCCTGATTACGGCATCAACAGATTTCACGACGGCATGGACTTCGCGGCGGAAGAAGGGACGCCCGTAAGAGCCACTGCGAATGGCGTCGTCAAGTTTGTAGGCAACCGCGACAGGGACGGGATATGCGTGAAGATCGACCATGGATACAACTATATGACTGTCTACAGCCATCTTGCCGAGGCAGGAGTGGAGGAGGGGGATGAGGTGGCGCGCGGCAAGACTGTCGGCACGGTGGGAAACACAGGCCGCAGCCTTGAGCCTCATCTGCACTATGAGGTGATATTCAAGACAAAGCCTCAGAACCCAGTGGATTATTTCTTCATGGACCTTTCGCCGGAACAGTATGAGCAGTTCAAACAGACGGCCGACAACGCAGGAAAACTCCTTGACTGATGTCTATGGATAAGCAACCGAATCAGAATGGAAGAACCGTTAGAAAAGAAATTCTATAAAATAAAGGATGTGGCAGATATGATAGGCGTGCCGCAGTCCACGTTACGTTTCTGGGAATCGGAGTTTCCGGAGCTTAGCCCGATGAGAAGCTCGAAGAAGATACGTTACTATACCACTGACGACATTGAGACTGTCAAGATAATCAACTACCTGGTAAAGACGCGCGGTCTCCGTCTGGAGGCGGCAAAGAAAGAGCTGAGCGGCAACAAGAAGAACGTCAGCAAGCGTTTGAGGATAATCGATAAGCTTACCGACATAAGAAACGAGCTTCAGGGCATTCTCGGCGGACTCGAGAAAAGGAGGGACTGATCAGCTGCAAGGCTACATCTGGTTGACACCTGGCTGACACCTGGCTATGAATTGGCACCCAGGTTTGAGTTGTAGTAACGGGGATTGCCTGTGACATTCTCTCCTATGAAGGGAGGGAGCGAGTAGGGGGTATCGGAAGAGGGCAGCTCAATCTCAGCCGTGACAAGCGGCGCAAGAGATCCCTTGAATCTGTCGACCTCCCATCTGTGTCCGTCATACTCCACGTAATATCGGGTCTTCTCAATCACGCCTTCGCATAGGGGAAGCATCTGATGCGCGTCGGCTAAAGGAATCTCGTATTCAAACTCAAGACGGACGTCTCCGCTGTTCTTCCCTTTTACCGTGAGATATGCTTTCTCGCCGGCAATCCTTATTCTGACGGTGCGTTCCGGAACACGGTTCAGGTAGCCTTGTGCGATATCGACATGGCTGATGGCCATGCCGATGTAGGAATCGTCTTTGACGAGATATTTATGTTCTATTTCAAGTGCCATAATGTATGGGGGTGTTAAGGGTCACGCACAAATTCAGGCTTTCATGCGTTAATAAAGGGATGATTCCCGAAATCTCCGCGAATCAGATTCCGAAGTCAGCGGACGGAATATCGACCGTTGGATTCGGGATGCAAAAGTAACACATAAAAGAGTGAGCGACAAGAAAAAAGTGAAAAACAGGGCAAAATCGTTTCTGTCAGGGTCGGCAAGGCTTACGGCAATGCTGACATTCGGCCTGTTTTCATATGGCTCTGTCGCCGCTGCAGCTGACGTCTTACACTCCTCGCCGGCAAAGGAGGTCATAACCGATTCGGTTACGGGCGAGAAGGCTTTCTACGCTGATCTCGAGGAGGTAGTGATAAATCCCGGCAAACAGAAATATTCCAAGAAGAACAATCCGGCTGTTGACCTTATGCAGCGGATAAGGAAATCGGCCGACAGCAACAATCCCGTGTTGTCGCCATATTACAGCTACGACAAATATGAGAAAATAATCCTCGGAGTCAATGACTTCAACGTGAAGGACGACAGCACGCGGAAATCGCGGCGCAGTCTGAGGTTTCTTCAGAATTATACCGATACAGCTGCCTGGAGCGGCAAGCGGGTATTGAACCTCATGATGAAGGAGAAGTCGTCGTCGAGAATCACCAGAGACAACGGCAGTGTCGATAAAGAGGTGGTGAGAGGACTCAACAGCCAGGGTATCGGTAATCTAATCAATCAGGACAATCTCCAGACCATCCTGGAGGATGTATTCCGCGAGATTGATATCTATGACAATTCAATCACACTGCTTCAGAACAGGTTTGTCAGCCCCCTTTCCCCGATTTCGGCTGATTTCTACAAGTTCCATATCACCGACACCGTGACAGTGGGAGGTGAAAAATGCATAGACCTTCAGTTTACCCCTCATAATCCTGAGTCAATGGGGTTTAACGGCGATATATTTGTGGCGTATGAAGACAGTATACCATTCGTGAAGAGAGTCTCGATGCGTCTTCCGAGGGCCACGAATCTTAATTATGTCGAGAATATCTATATAAGCCAGAATTTCAGCCGTGACTCTTTGGACAACCGCAACAAGACAGTTGACGAGGTAAGCGTGGAGTTCAGGATAATGCCGGGCACCCCGCGCATGTATGCCCATAGGACTACCCGTTACGAGAATTTCTCTTATGCCAGGAGGGATGATCTGGATGAGTATTATGACAAGTTGGGCGAGAGATTTGTAGCCGACCTTGCGTATGAACGGCCCGGAGAGTTCTGGGAGGCAAGAAGACTTGAGCCTTTGAGCAGGGTAGAGGCACGACTCGGGAATATAATGAACGACGCGAGGGGTGTGCCGTTCCTGATGTGGACTGAACGAATATTGATGTTCCTGGAAAGCGGATATGTCAAGACCTCGAAACGCAGCTATTTCGACTATGGTCCTCTGAATACGACGGTGAGCTACAATACGGTGGAAGGTGTGAGGCTACGTGCCGGAGGCATGACCACAGCCAATCTCAGCGACCATCTGTTCGGGCGCGGATACGTGGCATACGGATGCAGAGACAAGAAATGGAAATACTCAGTCGAACTGGAATATAGTTTCAGGAAGAAGAAATACCATTCCCGTGAGTTCTGCCGCCATGGCTTTCTCGCGTCTTATTCCTACGATCTCGACATGCTGGGGCAGCACTACCTATTCACCAACGCCGACAATCTCTTCCTGTCGCTGAAGCGCAAGGAGAGTGTGCTCGTCACATACCGCAGGCTCGGCACCGCCTCATATATACTTGAGCTGCCCAATCATTTCTCGGTTCAGGCCTCACTGCGCCATGAGATACAGGAAGCCACCAGATGGCTGCCGTTCCGTTTCGCCGACGGACAAACTCTCGACCGATTCACTCAGGCTTGCTTCCGTATCGACCTTCGCTATGCTCCGGGTGAGAAGTTTATCCAGGGAAGGAGCAACCGTAGCCCGGTGAACATGGATGCATGGGTTTTCCAGCTCACGCATGAATATGGTCCGAAGGGGTTTCTCGGGTCGGATTTTGAATTGAACAGAACGGAACTGTCGGTTCAGAAGAGGCTCTGGTTTTCTGCGTTCGGCTATACCGATATAATAATGAAGGCTGGAATGGTATGGAGTTCGGTCTATTATCCGGCCTTGATGTGGCCAAACGCAAACCTCTCCTATACCATCCAGCCCGAGAGTTACTCACTGATGGACGCCATGGAGTTTGCCAACGACAAATATCTGTCGCTCGACATGACGTATTACGGCAATGGGGTCTTGTTCAATCATATTCCCTTGATAAACAAGCTTAAACTGAGGGAAGTGGTGACGTTCAAGGGATTGATGGGAGGTCTTAGCGACCGCAACAATCCAGCAAGAAACAGTTCGTTATTACAATTTCCAGCGGAGGCACGTGCCTCGGTAATGGGAAAGACGCCATACATGGAGATCGGATGCGGAATCGACAACATACTCACCTTCCTCCGTGTGGACTATGTATGGAGACTCACCTACCGAGACACACCCGGTGTAGACAAAAGCGGTCTGCGAATCTCCCTTCACTTCTCATTCTGACAAGCTCTGATTCTGCGCTTGTGCCACACCGTGCATATTTACCTGGATGCGGTTCCTTCCGTCGTAAAGATTCCGCATGAAGGCATTGAATTCATCGAGCGTTAGATTCTCGATTGCCGGGCGGTGATCAGTAATGAGGTCTTTGCCAAGAAGCTCATACAGGCGGATATTGTCATGCCAGTACGAGTTGGTGCGGACACGATTCTCATATTGTGACAACAATGCGCCTTTCACACGGTTGAACTGATCGGAGGTTGCTCCTTCTTTCAGCAGATTGACAAAGATCTCATCCGCGAGCTGTAACATCCTTGCCGATTGCTCTCCGTTGGTCTGAAGGAAATAGACAAGATACCATTTGCCGTTACCGATGTCATATTCTGAATACACAACCGGGGTATAGACTCCACCTTCTTTTTCCCGTAATATCTCAGTATAAAGAATCTTTACAATGTCGCCTACCAAAGAGGTCTTGACCTGATTCTGTATGGTATTGTCAACATTTGTGCCACTGTAATAGCTATACAGCCAGTCAGCCGGTGCCGTCATTTCCGCTGTGAAATTGTCTGTCACTATTCCATCGGCGGTGTTGACCGGAGCCACAACTTCACGAATCTCCTTTTTAGAGGAGGGGAGCGATGCTACATACTGCTCCAGAAGAGATTTGAGGGTCTCAATATGCACATTGCCGGTAAAAAGAAATGTAAAATCTGCCGGATTTGCTACAGATTCCTTGTAGAGCTGGAACATCCGCTTATAGTCAGCTTTCGTCAGGACATCCGCCGTAATCGTAGCCGCCATGGGATTGCCGGCATAAAGAGCATTGTTCTTACGTCGCTCAAATATGAATTCAGGAGATTTCTCTGCCGCCTCAAGTTGAGGAATTATCCTTGATATTGAATTGTTGTAGAACTCTTCATTCGGGTTTATATTCGTGAACGAAGTATATATCAGCTCGAAGAGAGTGGGAAGATCCTTTACAGAGGAAGAACCCTCCAGGTAGTCGGTGAAATTGCCGACGCCATATCCGAGCCGTACATTCTTTCCGGTCAGATACCGCGTAATGGACTTGTTGTCGAACTGACCGAAATCTGAAAGAGCGACTGCATCGCCAAGCATCTGTATGTTGGCTGCATCCTCCATAGCATATGAGGCCTTGCCGCCCTTCCTGAACGCCTGGAACAGAATTTCATCCTCCTTGTAGTCAGTGGGTTTGACTATCACCTGGATGACGTTGGAAAGAGTTATCTCCGTTGTTCCGAATTTTCCTTCCTCTGTCTTGACGATTTTTCCTTTGGCCGGTAGCCGGGCGATGAGTGGCTCTGTCACGGTTTCGTCAGAGTATGCCTCATACTGACGGCTAAGGACATCATTCACTATTGCAAGAGTCTCTTGCTCAGTAGGAAGCGTCGTACCATCCTTTTTCTGTTGCTGTATGAGAATTACCTGATTGTTCGGAGTAATCATCACTGACAGGGCCTGATTAAAAGCATCCAGAGGAATCCGTGTCACGATATTGTTGAACAGATCGCGCTCAGCCTCGATACCCATAGCCGGGGCATTGTCCTTGAAGGCATTTATAAGTCCTTTGGCAAGAACAGATGTATTGGTGTTGTTACGCTCGTTATATCTCTTGTCATACCGGGATTTGATGTTCTCGACCGCACGGTCAAGCTCCGACTGTGTGAATCCGGTGCGACATGCTCTGACAACAATCTGGAAAGCGTCTTCAAAGCTTTGAAGCTCATCATCTTTGGCGATAGCAGCCAGATTGAAGATACATTTCGTCTTGGATGGATACATATCGGCAAAATAGACTCCGGCATTGGCATACTTGCAGTCGGCATCCAGAGTATGCTCATAAAGGCGCGTATTGAGCATCTCGGTGATTATGTCCTGTGTCATGGAGTTTATAAACGCCACATCGGTGTTTTGGTATTCCAACGGAATCTTGTCGAACTTTATCTGGAAATCCACTCTCCCCGCTTTCAATTCAGGATCCTCAAAAGCAAAGAATAGCGGCTTATCGTTGTCGCTGACACGGACATATTCGCGTGGCGCGGCATTTTCCGGCATGGGGATATCTGAGAAGAGCGCTGTCACCTTTTTCTCCATATCGTCCGCGTCGAAGTCGCCCACAACGATTATTCCCTGCTGGTCGGGTCGATACCATTTGTGATAATAATCGCGAAGAGCCTCGTAGGGGAAGTTCATCACCACATCCATTGTTCCGATCGGAGTCTGCTGATACTGCGGCTCGGAAAAGATTCTGGGAGCCATTGCCACACGAAACCTATGGTTAGGGTCGTTGCGCATTCTCCATTCCTCCTGGATTACCTTTCTCTCGGCGTCAATCTCAGCATCTTCAAGGAGAAGATCACAACTCCAGTCGCGCAGGGCGAGAAGGACACTGTCCATAAGAGCGGCTTTATCCGTGGGTACGTTGTCGATGTTGTAGACCGTTTCCTCATAGTCGGTGTAGGCGTTGACATCTGCTCCAAAGCGTATGCCGTTCGATTCCATATATCTAAGCATCGAATCGCCAGGGTAATGCTTTGTGCCGTTGAAAGCCATATGCTCGAGGAAATGAGCAAGGCCATACTGTTCAGGGGTCTCAAGCGCCGAGCCAACCTTCTGGGCGATATAGAAATTGGCACGGTTGCGTGGTTGCTCATTGTGAAGGATGTAATATGTCAAGCCGTTGGGAAGCACACCGTGGCGTACGTCCGGATTGAGAGGGAGAGGCTTCTGTGCGTAGGTGAGACAGATGCATAAAAGCATCATCACCGACAATAGTTTTCTTTTGATCATGTCCGTGGCTTAAAAAATGCGTGTCAGTCTTTCAATCCTTACTTACCGATGTGCCGAAAGACTTCCGAAAGCTCCTCTACTGAGAAACAGATCGTGAAACCATCTGCAAACGAGGAAGAGGTGAGATGTATGGAGAAGGGGATGCCTGCGTCGAAGGCAGCTTTGGCAAGGCTAAGAAGTTCATCACCAATGGCAGTGAAGTTTTGCATGATCGCACTTTTGAACAATTCCGGCTTTTCGGCAAATTCCCTCATGCTTTTTTCCGGGACATCGCCCATGTCTGTAGTCACTGTCAATGATGACGAGGGAGCGACGATGGATGTCAGGATGCCTGTGGCGCCGGTGTTGATGGGAAGACACTTCTTCATTTCCACCACCACCGATGTCTGGACATTGTTGTTTACAGGAGATGTCGTCTTTGCGACGCCATCCGAAAATGAGAGGGCTCCCGCGACAAGCAGGACGGATGAAAACAGTCTTTTCATGTGGTTTGTTTTTGAAGTTGATATTATTTCTGATTCCATGGCCTGAACGATGCCTTGATATTATTGATAGCCTTCGCCGGGGCCTGAATCACAGTGCAAAATTACTGATAAAACACTGGCTGGCAAACTACAGAACCCTACATATCAACTTGTAAGTAATTGATATTCAATTACGTCATAAAAAACAATCCAACGTTGCCTTACTCACGCACTCGGTCAGGCAAAATACGACAGATACTCCTCCTTGAAGGGGCTTCCGCTCTTGTTTATGACCCCTTTGAGACGGGATTTGTAGACGTATAAATTCCTTATGTCTGTACCCGTGAAGACGCTGACCGAAGGGAGGGAGAACCCACAGAAAAGATACAAAGCGAGGCGCCCCTGCGCCGCGCTTAACTTTGGAAAATCCTCATGAAACCTCGCCATAAGATTGTCGTGATAGCCATTAACGATCTCCTCAAGTTCGACGGTGGCTGACGTTGAACTAAATTCTGACAAGGAATCGCGTACCTCCGTATATATCCGCTTCTGCTCCTGGGGGGTGTCCCTGCATTCAAAATATGAGGCCGCGAGACTGTCGATAAACTTGAACCGGGTCTTGAAAAGTTCTGAAATCCTTGACGACATATTCTTGTTGCGGTCGTTGCTCTCGAAAAGGTTATCTTTCAGATTCTGGATTTTCAATACGTCGTTTTCATGCTCAAGCCTAAGCATCTTGTTGCGTCTGTAAAAGAAGAGATATACCGACACTGCCACAAGAGCCGCCAATATCGCCACAAAGACAGCGATCTCAGTCCGCTGACGTGATTCTGCAGCCTCCATCCATGCCTGGCGTGCCGTAGTGTCATATTTGATGTTCAGCGCAAGACTGCTCTTCTCCAGCTGTCGCTCGCCCATAACCCTGTCGCCGGCAGCGTCACGAAGACTGTCGATTCTTGCAAGCTCTCTTTTTCGTCCCATTTTCTCAAGAATGTCATGCTCCACATTGCGGCATAGGTATTCGTCCGTATTACTCTTCGACAAACTGTTGGCCCGCTGAATGAACATCCACGCGCTGTCAAGCTCGTTTATGCGGCAATAGGCATGCGCCCAGTGGGCGAGAATATTGGGGGGTAGTTCTTTGCCATCATATAAGGAATGCCAGATGTGTATGGCTTTACGGGTGTCGCCTTGCGAATCATACGCCCTTGCCAGCTGATCGAGAAAATACATTCTATATCCTTCAGAGGCATTGGCCATTACTTCCGGCTGCATTGAAAGAAGCGCATCAAGCATCGACTTGTAATCCCTGCTAACGCAATATGCCGCGGCAACTGCCATCCTGGCGTGCCTCTCCTGGGTGGCACTTCCGACCTCATGGAATAGATCGGCTGCCTTCTCTGCATAATATTTGCTTACAGTGCCATTGAATCCCTGTTCATATACCTTGGCCAGATGAAGATAGACTATGCCAAGGTCAAACCGGTCGTCTAACTGAGTGGCCAGAAACTCAGCGTCTTTAAGAAACTCGATTCTCGCAACTGGATTGCCGTTCTGAAAAGCAGCTGAGGATTTCAGAATCAGCCATTTCACCTCATCCGAGTCAAACCTGCCCTCAAATGACTCATCGCCCGCCGCCAGATCCGTGGAATCGAGCGGCATGGGGTTACCGTATATAGTGTGAGTGTAGACAAACAGAAGACCCCGGCGCGCACGCTGCTGATCTGATATGCGCGTAGTGTCCATTCCCGCCAGGATCGCCACAGCAGAATCAGGGGACTCAACGATAAGGGCTTCAGCGGCAGCCAATTTTTCACGGGAAGCAGCCCACTTGGAGCAGCCGTATGTCAATACGGCTATCGCTACAACTATCAGGTATAATATTCTTTTCATTTTCGCCTGCAGGGAGGATTTTAGCCGCCCATAATGCAAAATTACGAAAAATGGATGAATAAAAAAAAGACGCCCTGCGGACGTCTCGACGATAATAACGTATAACTAAATCTTTAATCTATATAAGCTGTTGAGTTATAGGTGTATAATAAAAATGGGATATGGCTATGCTTTCAGGAACGATAGTCCTTGAGCTGGGCGCGCAGGCTTTTGCGGGCGAAAAATATGCGGCTCTTGATTGTGCCGAGGGGGAGATTCATCTTCTCCGCGATCTCGCTGTATTTATAGCCGGCCACATACATGTTGAACGGTATGCGGTAGTCGTCGGAGAATGATTCCAATGCGGCGTTTATCTCCTTTACGGCATATGAGCCTTCCGGATTCGCAAAACCGGAATCCTGGCATACATTGAGATGATAGAGGTCTTCAGTCTGGTCAATCACCGTGGCTTTCCTGACGGTCTGCCTGTAATTGTTGATGAAGATATTGCGCATGATGGTGAATATCCATCCCTTGAAGTTGACGTTGTCAACATATTTCGACTCGTTGTCGAGCGCCTTTAGTGTAGTGTCCTGGAGAAGATCCTGAGCCTGCTCCCTGTTAGTGGTGAGCTGGTAGGCAAAACTGAGAAGATTGCCCTGGAGGCCGAGGATGCGCTGTTTAAAAGTATCGTTAGATTTCATGTTATTGCGTTTTTATCGTTATATATATCCCTATAGCAAGAGCCAGGAGAAAAAGTTTTGCAAAAGATGAAAAAATATAAAATTTATATAACAGATATTTATATCTGTCTGAATATCAGCATTATATCATTTTGGGTCCATATCCGGAAAAAACGGGAGGGCACTATTATTTCTTTGATTGGCTTATATTTAGTAACTTTGCAGATGAAATATTATCAGTATGCACTTCGACGAACTACTACATAACGACGACCTCCTGGATGCCCTCTACGACATGCACTTCGACACGGCGACACCTATCCAGGAGCAGTCGATACCTCCCTTGCTTGAGGGGCGCGACCTTCTTGCGGTGGCACAGACCGGCACTGGGAAGACCGCGGCATATCTCTTGCCGGTGATTGAGATGCTTGTGGAAGACGGGTATCCCCAGGACAGGGTAAACTGCGTCGTGATGGCTCCTACGCGCGAACTTGCGCAGCAGATTGACCGTCAGATGCAGGGTTTCTCATATTTCATGCCCGTCACGAGCATGCCTATATATGGAGGTACCGACGGACACACCTACGAACAACAGCGGAAAGGCCTCAAACAGGGTGCCGACGTAATCATAGCCACCCCCGGACGTCTGCTCGCGCACCTGAGCATGGGCTACGTGGACCTGTCGAAAGTATCCTTCTTTATTCTTGACGAGGCCGACAGGATGCTTGACATGGGCTTCATCGACGACATCATGCAGATTGTGGGTCACATGCCGAAGGAGAGACAGACAATGCTCTTCTCGGCGACTATGCCCCCCAAGATCCAGCAGCTTGCGGAGAGAATCCTCAAAGATCCCGTGCAGGTAAAGATCGCCGTCTCCAAGCCGGCTGAAAAGATTAAGCAGAGCGCCTACGTCTGCTATGAGACCCAGAAGCTCCCCATTCTAAAAATGCTTTTCAAGAAGAATCCCCCAGAACGGGTGATAATCTTCTCATCATCGAAACAGAAGGTAAAGGAGCTTGCGAGGACTCTCCGAGGCCAGAATCTTAAGGTGGCGGAGATGCATTCCGACCTCGACCAGAACGTCAGGGAGGAGGTGATGCTGAAATTCAAGGCAGGCCATGTGAATGTCGTGGTTGCCACCGACATCATATCGCGTGGCATAGACATCGACAATATCGAGACAGTGATCAATTATGATGTGCCGCACGAGCCGGAGGATTACGTCCACCGTATCGGCCGCACGGCGCGCGCTGACAAAGAGGGGAGTGCCATAACTTTTATCAGCGAACGCGAGATGGGTAAATTCAAGGCCATTGAGCGACTTCTCGGAAAAGAGGTGGAGAAGGGGGAGATACCGTCAGACCTTGGAGAATCGCCCAACTATTCCAAATCAAAAAGACGAGGAGGGAAAGGCACCGCGAGAAAAGAGGGGGGCGGCAGACGCAAATCCCGACGAGATAAACCTTCCGCACCCAAAGAGCAAAAAGCAGCCTCTGCCGCTGAAGAAGCGAAAGTAGCTAAAGTAGCTAAAATAGCTCCTCAAGAGGACGCAAAGCCGAAAAAGAAACGCCGCCCATGGCGACGTCGGCGCAAGCCGGCTTCCCCCGGCAAGACATCAGAAATATCAGAAACATCAGAGGCATAAGATGCATCTTATGCCTCTGATGTTTCTGATATTACTCAAGAGCGAAGTCGAGCACTTCCTCTATCTTTGACACATAATGGAAGGTCAGGCCCTCGAGATACCGGTCGCTGATCTCCTCGATATCCTTGCGGTTTTCCTCACACAGCACTATATCCGTGATTCCGGCGCGTTTCGCTGCAAGTATCTTTTCCTTGATTCCGCCTACCGGAAGCACCTTTCCTCGCAATGTTATCTCTCCGGTCATGGCCACCTTACTTCTGACCTTTCGTCCGGTAAATGACGACGCGAGCGATGTCACCATAGTGATGCCGGCCGACGGGCCATCCTTTGGTATGGCACCCTCCGGCACATGGACGTGAACGTCCATCTCGCTGAACTTCTTCGGATCGATGCCGAGCTGTCTCGCATGGGCCTTAAGGTATTGCAGTGCTATCACGGCCGACTCCTTCATGACAGCCCCGAGATTACCCGTAAGGGTCAGCTTCTCACCCTTGCCCTCAGAGAGGGAGGACTCTATGAAAAGAATCTCTCCGCCTACCTGCGTCCATGCGAGGCCGGTGACTACCCCGAGAAACTCGTTGCTCTCATATGAGTCGGGATTCACCTCCTCCTTGCCGAGGAACTCCTTGACATTCTTTAGGGTGACTATACGCGGATAGTCCTTGTCGGACGCCTTCAGACGAGCGATTTTCCTCAGGATCTTGGCGATGCGCTTCTCAAGCTGCCGCACGCCCGACTCACGCGTGTATCTCTCCACGATATAGGCGAGCGCGTCACGGCGGAATGTTATCTCGTCAGACGGGAAACCGTGCTCCTCAAGACTTTTCGCCACAAGATGACGCCTGGCAATCTCTATCTTCTCCTCCGGGATATATCCGTCGATCTCGATTATCTCCATTCGGTCGAGAAGAGGACGGGAGATAGTTGACAGGTCGTTGGCCGTAGCGATGAAGAGAATCTTCGATAGGTCATAGTCGCAGTCGATGTAATTATCGTGAAATTTATTGTTCTGTTCCGGATCGAGCACCTCAAGCAGAGCGGTGGAGGGGTCGCCTTTGAAATCGGAACCGATCTTGTCGATTTCATCAAGCACAAAGACAGGGTTCCCCGTGCCGCATTTCTCCAGGGCAGCCATAATACGCCCCGGCATGGCTCCGATATACGTGCGGCGATGACCGCGTATCTCAGCCTCGTCGTGAAGTCCGCCGAGCGAGATGCGGGTATATTCCCTGCCGAGAGCGTCAGCCACCGACTTGCCGAGCGAGGTCTTTCCGACACCCGGAGGGCCGTAAAGGCAGATGATTGGCGCCTTCATATCCTTTCTCAGCTTGACCACAGCCATCTGCTCGATAATGCGCTCCTTCACCTTGTCGAGGCCGTAATGGTCGCGGTCGAGAATCTTCTCCACCTTATCAAGAGAGAAATTGTCGGGGGAGTATTTGTTCCAGGGAAGATTCAGGAGTGTGTCGAGATAGGCATACTGGATGGCGTATTCCGGACTTTGCGGACTGTATCTCTCAAGCTTGCGCACCTCTTTCTCGTAATGCGTCTGGGCATCCTTGTTCCAGGGCATCTTCGCCGCGCGCTCGTTAATCTCGTCGATGTCGGCGTCTCCGGCGTCGGAACCGAGTTCGTCGCGGATGGCACGCATCTGCTGCTTGAGAAACTGTTCCTTCTGCATCTGCGTCAGGTCCTCGTGGGTGCGCGTCTGTATGTCGGCCCTGAGCTCCAGTTTCTGAAGCGCCAGGTCAAGATGATGGTAGAGCATCGACGTGCGTTTATGGACATCGCTGATCTCAAGAAGCTGCTGCTTCTCGTGGTAGTCGAGGGGGGAATTGAAGGCTATGAAGTTGAGTCTGTCAATCACACGGTCGTCAAACTGCTGCAAAGCGAACTGGATCTCCTTCTGCTCATTGTCGCCGATATACTGAAGGATATTCTGGTATGTCTCAAACACCGACTCTGCGAGCACAATCATTTCCATATTGCCGGGAGCGGGGAGAATCTGGGGAATCTGCGTGATCTCAGCCCGCATAAATGGCTTCTTTTTCACGACTTTTCCCAGGCTTACGGGCACAATCGGGACAACGAATGCCGTCACCGGGCCTTCGGGAATCTGCATTACCTTCGCCACCTTGCAAAGCATGCCTATGGTATAAAGGTCTTTCTTGCCGGGATTCTCTACAGCCGGGTCTTTCTGGGCGACGGCCGCGATAGCGGTCTTGGATTCATAAGCCTGCTGCACTATCTGCAGCGACGAGTCCCTTCCTATCGTAATCGGGAGCGGGATATGGGGAAACAACACCATATCCCTGAGCGGCAGCACGGGAGTGTCGTTTTCAAGGATATTCAGTTCTCTGAGGTCGGTGCTTATTTCCAGTTCGGTAATCATTGGGCCAGAAGTGATATTGTCCGCCATATATAATATAAGGTGTGGAGTCTGTTTTTTCTTATAAATTGGTGATACGTCCCGGAGCGCCGGCCAAATCCTGCAATCCGGGCAAATAATGTGCAAAATTACTAAAACTACGGCAATCTACGAAATCAATAGACCCAACTTTGTGTCGGCATGAGCCATAATCCATAAAAAAGCATTAAATTTGCACTGATGAAACAGACACGATTCAGATTTAAACAGTTTGAGGTCAATCACTTCAGGAGTGCGATGAAGGTAGGGGTTGACGGAGTGCTCATCGGCGCCTGGTGTGACGTGGCCGAAGCCGGATCAATTCTGGATGTGGGGACGGGCTGCGGTCTGATCGCCCTTATGGCGGCCCAGCGCAATTCCCGGGCGAGAGTCGATGCCATCGACATAGACATGGAGTCGGTGGAGGAGGCGAGAGGTAATTTTATGGAAAGCCCATGGAAAGAGCGCCTCAGGGTTATGAATATTTCTCTTCACGAACTGTGTTCCGATGTAGGGAAAGGGATAGTGCCGCCACACGGCTATGACCTGATAGTAAGCAATCCGCCGTTCTTCAATTCCGGGGGCAATCCGGAGGAGTCGCGACGCATGGCGGCTCGCCACCAGGGTGAGCTGTCGCCCCTCGCGCTGCTTGAGTTGGCTCCGGAACTCCTTTCGGAGAGAGGGAGACTGTCGATGATTTTCCCAAGTGAACAGCTTGACGAGGTGAATACATTCGCAAAGTCCTGCGGCTGGCGTCTATGCAGGCTCGCACACGTAAAGGGTCATCCGTCGGCACCGGAGAAGCGCGTGATGGCGGAATACGTCAGAGAACAGCATCCCGAAAGCGCAGTGACTATGGCAGAGGAAACCATCATCCTTGAGGAGCGTCCCGGCGAACCCACTCCACGCTACCGCCAGCTATGCCGCGATTTTTATTTGAAGTTCTGAATTTTATTCTTATACCGGTAGCACACCAATTTCTATAAAAGGCTGAACTCCAGTAAGAATGAACTATTTCCATTATGGAAATAATTCAACGAGAAGAGTACCGGAATTTATGTTTTTTATGTCATGTCGATTGTCATTTCAGAAATTTTCGCTAATTTTGCAATAAGAACCCCTCGATGCGTGGTGCCTCAGAGGAGGATTGATACCGGGCATTGGGCGGTTCGATAAATACGAAAGGCGTTTACCTGACGCTTTATTTCTTGGCTATTCGGAACTACCACTTTTGAATTGCAACCAAGGATGAAGCAATAGTAGACGCCCCTTGGGTACGTTTATGTACTTCTGACCCATTTCCATTGGAAATGGGTTGGAAGTATTGCATATACATACTTCGCGGGGTGACTCTACCATTGCTCATTCAGTTGCAAGGGCTGTGGTAGGCCTCGAATAGCGGGATGAGCAAGGTGTGGCTCCCCGTTTTTCGTTAATATAAACCAATCTAATCTGCCATTCGGAGCCTGTGGCTGCGAATGCTGATGGCTCGAATTTTCGACAACATAGACCTGAAATTCACTCAGGGGCTGCATGACATAATTACAAACGCAGGCGTCAAGCGCGTTGACTTCTGCGTCGGCTACTTTAATCTTCGTGGATGGGATTTGATTATTGACCAAATTGACACGCTCCCGGGAGACTATGTAGAGGAGGAATCATTCCGCGAGCCAGTATTAAGAGTCTGCCGTCTACTCATCGGTATGCATCAGCCGCCTGAAGAACTGACACGCTGGCTGTATGGAAAAGGAGATTATGCTCCCGATGCCGAATTCGTGCGAAGCCAGAAAGTCAAGATTGCCCGCGAATTTCGCCGCCAGCTTCAGATAGGTCTTCCCACAAAGAAAGATGAACTCACGCTTAGGCGTCTCTCCCAGCAGCTAAAGGAGGGTAAGGTCTGCGTAAAACTATATCTCCGCCACCCGCTTCATGCCAAACTTTATCTTGCGCATCGACCCGATGACAATTTCAACAAGATTATGGCGCTCATGGGGAGTAGCAACCTAACATTCTCCGGTCTGCGTGGCAATGGCGAACTGAACGCCGAGTTTGCCGACAGCGACCAGTCCAGGAAACTCGCCGATTGGTTTGACGAGCGCTGGGATGATAAATTCTGCATTGATATTACCAAAGAGCTTATTGAAGCAATTGATTGCTCATGGGCCGGCAAGGAGGATATCCCACCTTATTATATATACCTAAAGACCGCATATCATCTGAGTGAGGAAGCCCGAAACGGCATCAAGGAATTTACCCTTACTCCGGAGTTCCGGAAGGAATTGTTCGATTTTCAGCAAACAGCCGTCAAGATAGCTGCTCGTCACCTCCGCAACGACAAGCGCGGCGGTGCGATGATTGGTGATGTCGTCGGTCTTGGCAAGACAATCACCGCCTGCGCCATTGCAAAGATCTATGAGACAACCTATGCAAGCAGCACACTGATTATCTGCCCCGCGAATCTTCGGGAAATGTGGAAGAAATATGCTCGCAAATATGACCTCAAAGTGGATATCATGTCGATGGCGAAACCCATTGACGTTGACAACTCGCGTTATTACCGGCTTATTATCATCGACGAAAGCCACAACCTGCGTAACGGCGCAAAAGGGAGCCGATACCGCAATATAAAGCGGCTGATTGACCGTCAGAACAGCAATGTGCTGCTTCTTACCGCGACCCCGTATAACAAGGATTTTTCTGACCTTGCCAATCAGCTCCGTCTGTTTATCGATGAAGACAAGGATCTTGGCATACGTCCCGAAGCTTATATCCGTCAGCTCGGTGGCGAGCGTCAGTTCATGCAGACGCATAGCGAGACTTTTATCCGCAGTATAGCCGCTTTCGACAAGAGTGATTGTGTCGAGGACTGGAACGAGCTGATGAAGCTGTTTCTTGTGCGTCGCACCCGCACCTTTATCAAGGAAAACTATGCCAAGGTTGACCCGGAAAACGGGCGTCGGTATTTAGAGTTTCCCGACAAAACACGCTCATATTTCCCGGACCGCATCCCGAAGGCATTGAAATTCGAGACGATACCCGGCGACCAATATTCCCGGCTCTATTCCGAAAGGATGATAGAGATGATGATGTCTCTGACTCTGCCGCGCTACGGACTGACTGCTTTCCTCAATAAAGAGAAAGCAATGGAGGCTTCTGTCACGGAGAAAGGAATAATCGATAACCTTTCTCGTGCCGGGACACAACAGATGGGATTCTGTAAATCCACATTCTTCAAGCGTATCGACAGTTGCGGTTTCTCGTTCCTTCTGACGCTGTCACGCCATATCCTCCGGAATATGGTTTTCATTTATGCGCTTGAAAACAAGCTGCGTCTGCCAATAGGAGACGAGAATCAGTTGCCAGACGACTTCATTGATGATGAGGATGTCAACGGCCATATCCTTGGAGAGGAATTTTCAAAAGAGGGGTTGCCCGGCAAAAATGAGCTGCCGAAAATCTTTACCGACCTCGACGACTACATGCGTCGGGCTGCCGAGTATTACAACTTTATCGCAACCAAGAACAATGTCGGCTTCATCGACTCAAAATATTTCAAGCGGACTCTCAAGCAACAGCTAAAGAAAGATTGTGAGATACTCATTGATATGATCAGACTTTGCGGCGACTGGAATCCCGAAGCCGACCAGAAGCTCAATCTTCTCTATGATATGCTTACCGAAAGGCATAAAAACGAGAAAGTGGTGGTGTTCACCCAATATTCGGATACCGCCAACTATATCTGTCGCGAGTTGAGACGCCGGGGAATGAAACAGCTCTCTGTCGTGACGGGTTCATGCGTGAATCCAACTGCCGAAGTGGAAAGATTCTCACCAACAAGCAATGAACGCACGGATATAGCTGACGATGAGCAATACCGCGTAATCATTGCGACAGATGTACTCTCCGAGGGGCAGAATCTCCAGGACAGCCATATCATAGTCAATTTCGACCTGCCGTGGGCGATTATACGTCTTATCCAGCGGGCCGGACGTGTTGACCGTATCGGACAGAAGGAAGACCGGATTTATTGCTATTCGTTCTTTCCGGCGGATGGAGTAGAGAAAATAATATCTCTTCGCGGAAGACTTAACGAACGCATCAACCGGAACGCAAATATAATCGGCTCGGACGAAATTTTCTTTGAGGGCAACGAACAGAATCTCCGCGATATGTTTAACGAAAAAGCCGGCACACTTGATGACGAGGAGGATGGTGATGTCGATCTCTCGTCGCAGGCTTTCCAGATATGGAAAAACGCCACCGATGCCAATCCGAAACTTAAAGAGATCATTCCTCAACTGCAGAATATGGTTTATTCCACCAAGGAGGTTCACGATGCCGCAAACAGCGGCGTCATTACATACGCCCGGACCTACAATGACTTCGATGTGCTGACATGGCTCGCGCCGGACGGCACCGTCATGAGTCAATCACAAAAGAAAATCCTTCAAGCCATGCAATGTTCTCTTTCCGATCCATGCATTGAGCCACTGGTCAACCATCATGAACTTGTGTGTCAGGCAGTGGAGCAGGTGGAGCGAGATACGGCCGACCCGACTACTGCCGGTATTCTCGGCAACCGTTTATCTACGCGCTATCGACTCGTTGATCTGCTTGACCACTATTATAAGCAGGATATGAATATCTTCTATACCGCCGAAGACAAAGAAGACCTGAAACTCGCCATAGATGATATATATAACTATCCTTTGCTTGACTCCGCAAAACTGACAATCGGCCAGATGTTGCGAGGGAACCGGAATAACGATGAGATAGTGCAGTATGTGCTCGAACTTCGCAAAAACAACGCACTCTGCCGTCTCCCCGTGGAGGATAATTCTCACCGCGATCCGGTGATTGTCTGCTCACTCGGAATGAAATACAACAAATAAATCTTTGCCATGATAAGAAAGCCTCAATTCCTGAATCTCATTCGCCAAGGCGATTTTAAAGAACTCTTTGTTTCGGAACTCGGGTGGAACCGCTATCGCGGTTACGCTCAGTTACCATCCATTCCTGTTGATGACAAGGAATACAATATCACCTCTATCGCGGAGCGCAACGGTTTTCAGATATTATATTGCGAAGTCGATGAAATACCGACACAAAGTCTTGCAAAGAAGATTGATACCAAGTTGCGTCGACAGGCTCTTGACTATATCTGTATATATCGTCTGCGCGGCACGGCTCACGACCTCTGGACAGTGCCTGTGCGGATCAATGAGAAGCGAGATCTCGTGTTTGTTGAATACGACAACGCCAATGCAGAGGTTATCTATCAGAAAATAGACGGTATCTCATTCGGGTTAGACGAGCAGACCAACATCGTGGACCTACGTTCAAAAGTTCAAACCGCCTTTGCCGTCAACTCCGAGAAGATTACCAAGGATTTTTATGCAGGGTTCAAGAAGCAGCACAAGGCATTTGCGGAGTTTATATCCGGTATAGAAGATGATGTCGATACCAAAAGCAACCGCAATAAGCAATGGTATGCATCGGTAATGCTCAATCGACTCATGTTCTGTTATTTTATCCAGAAGAAGGGTTTTCTCAATCTTGATGTGAATTATCTGCGCAACAAACTGAACTATGTGCGCGCAAACGAAGGAAAGGACAAGTTCTACAATTTCTACCGTAGTTTCCTTCGCAGTCTATTCCATGACGGTCTGAACATGCCGAAACATTCCCGTGACTTTGAGGCCATCTTCGGAAAGATACCATATCTGAACGGAGGAATGTTTGACGAACATCGGCTTGAAGCTGAATATTCAGACATAGACATACCTGATGAGGCATTTATCGACCTGTTCGACTTTTTTGATAAATGGAACTGGCATCTTGATACCCGTCTAACGGCGTCAGGTCGCGACATCAATCCCGATGTGCTGGGCTATATATTCGAGCAGTATATCAACGACCGCGCACAGATGGGAGCCTATTATACCAAAGAGGATATTACTGAATATATTGGCCGTAACTGCATATTGCCTTATCTATTCGATCAAGTCAAGAACGCTACTACAGAATCAGCTAAAGCATTTGCCGCTGATGGATATGTATGGCGTACTCTAAAGGAAAGCGGCGACCGTTATATATTCGATGCTGTCAAGAAGGGTTATAAGGATTTTGACAAAATACCGGAGTCAATAGCCCGGGGTATCATAACCGACGACATGCGTAAGGAGTATTCCGAGACACCAATAGGCGAGCTCCCCGAAAGTCATGTTCCTCTCGCTAAATTACGATCGGAGTGGAATACCAGAACTCCCGAAAAGTGGGGCTTACCCAGCGAGATTTGGCGAGAAACCATCGACCGCTTGCAGCGGTGTTATACAATTCTCGGTAAGATAAATCGTGGTGAAATCACTTCGATAAACGATTTCATTACCTACAATCTCGACATACGCACTTTTGCCTTAGACCTTATCGCAAATGGTGACAGCAGATTCGTAGGGTGGTTCTATCACGCGTTGCAAAAAGTAACGATTCTTGACCCGACCTGCGGTTCGGGAGCGTTTCTTTTTGCCGCAATGAATATTCTTGAACCGCTCTATGAAATATGCATCGACCGTATGCAGGAGTTCAACCGCGATAATCCGGCTAAATTCAAGGAGGAACTTGCCGAGATAACCGACAAATACCGCTCAAACATTCAGTATTTCATATTCAAGTCAATAATTCTTCGCAACCTCTATGGCGTTGACATAATGGTTGAGGCGACAGAGATAGCCAAACTGCGACTGTTTCTTAAGATGGTTGCAGTCGTTGATGTGGATAAACGTGCCGAAAACCTCGGTCTCGATCCATTGCCAGACATTGACTTCAATATCAGATGCGGCAACACCCTTGTCGGGTATGCCACCAAAGCGCAGCTTGACAATGACCTTAACCATGCTGAAGATATTATGCAGGAACTCGCCAATCAGGATTTCAAACAGCAGATTGACGAAGAGATGCATAAAGTGGCAGCTGCATATAGGATATTCGTTTTCCAGCAGTTGCGTCAGGAGGAAGATATGATGGCTTTCAAACAAGCCAAGCACGATTTACGAGAATTGCTGAAGTCTCTCAACGACAAACTGAACCACCGACTCTATTCCGCAACATCTCCTAATATAAGCTATGACGAATGGCTCATATCACACCAGCCATTCAACTGGCTCGCCGAGTTCTACCAAATCATCGAAGGCAACGGCGGTTTTGATGTCATCATCGGCAATCCGCCGTATGTGGTATATTCGACTTTAAAACTTGATTATCAAATAGATTCTTCATATGTAACTTTAGAAAGTGCAAACTTATATTCATTTTGCATAGAGAGGTCCTTAAACATCCTTCAAGAAAATGGCAGTATATCAATGATAGTCCCAGTTTCATTGGTAAATGGTCATCGTTTTACTTCACTTCGGAATCTTCTAAAGAAAGGCACTTTATATACTGCTAACTTTAACGGAGATACTAACCCCGGTACCTTATTTACAGGAGTTAAACAGAATGTCACAATTTTTGTTCACTCAAGAAACAATACTACTATCTCCTATGGAACCCATTATAAACGATTTTTCAACAGTGAAAGAGAATCTCTCTTTGCATGTATCGAGTTTACACCAAATCCAATTCTTACAAATGGTATTATAAAATCAAGTAAAATCATTCAAAACTCCATTCGAGAAAAAGTACAACGTCATAAACCTATTAAATTTAATTTTACCAATATAAAAACACCATATTTAATATATAAGAAAACAACTTCAGGATCTCAATACAGGTTGTTTTTCAAAGATGCACCATTCTTCTCAGTTAACGGTTCTATAGAAATTGCTTCTTCCTTCAAGCCTATTTACTGTTTCAATGAAATGGAGGCCTGGATATCTGCCTCCATATATAATAGTAATCTTTTTAACCTATGGTGGATATCTTTATCCGATGGTCGAAATGTTACATCTAAGGAAACTGACTCTATATGTGTTCCTAAGTTAGTTTGGACTGATCTCAATATCCAAAATCTTGGGGTAAATTTGATGCTCGATTTAAAGAGGAATTCAAAACGAGTGATATATCGTAAGTCAAAGGGGATAACTGAGTATGACCAATTTATCCCTCGTCTATCCAAACCTATTATTGATGAGATAGACACCGTCCTTGCCCGTCATTACGGTTTTACTGACGAAGAACTTGATTTCATAATCAACTATGATATCAAGTATCGTATGGGTGATGAACTGAACAATTCAGAGGAATGATGGATACACTCGGCAATACTTCGCTGCTTGACCGCAGGAAGATTGGCTACTTTGCCTCTGGCACAATAGCCTCTCTTTCGGTGCTTCCTACGCTTGATTGGGCTGCGGAAGTCGCACGGCGTGAAGATGTTGCCATAGTCAGCGGTTTCCATTCCAAAATGGAGCGCGAAGTCCTCGATTTTCTTCTCCGAGGCAAATGCGGAATAATATGTGTCCTTGCCAGGTCAATCTACAAGAGGATTCCCGACAAATTCCGCGAAGCATACAATGCCGGGCGAGTCCTCTTCATCGCACCATTCAAGACCACCGCAACAATGACATCCCGTCACCTCTGCCAACAACGCAACGAATACGTCGCCTCAATCTCAGACGAGCTCGTCTTCTCCTCCCTGACTCCTGACAGCTCACTTTATCCATTGTCTTTACAAAACAAACCTATTTGTCTGCTATAAATCCAGGCTTTAGTCTGTCCCAAACCTCTGTGTCTGGTAAAGATACTGTACAACATACATAATATCATGGAGTTACGTCTAGTCTAAACCAGATTGGAGACATCTCCAGCTCCGTGCCGTAGTCCTCTTCCTTTCCAATGATCATTTATTTGTCGGCAAGGCAAAACTCCAACAGTGTTGTAGTTTTGAGTCGGAGAAGTGATGGCGGTCTTTCCGTTGCGGAATTGAGATGCTAAAGCGTTTCCGGGAAGTTTCGTCCTGTCCAGGATTGTTATCGCGCAAATATTCCCCGGGGCGGCGGTCGTCCTCGTCCGCCAGCCTAAGAACGTCTCGCTGTGCGAGACAATGAGCGGATAGGCTCGAAGACGGGACGTCTTCGGCCCCATGACATAATCTTTTCTGAGTCTCAGTCGTTAGATATAGAAATGGAAAGTCTAAACGGATGAAAGTTATGAACAGAAAATATGGAGTGCCCTTCGGGGCTGGTGCCACGGCATTGGCGCTGACCATGATGATGGCGTCGTGTGCCGGCACAAAGAAGGTGTCGAATGATATGATGCCTATATCGGATCTCAACGGCGAATGGAATATTCTCAGGGCCGGAGACGAAATCGTGAAAGCCCAGCCTGGAGAGGAGACTCCCTTCCTGGGGTTCAAGACGGAAAGCTCCGAGGTATACGGCAACGCGGGATGCAACAACCTGATGGGCACGTATCAGAATACCGACAAAGCCGGTTCCATATCTTTGGCCGGACTGGCGTCGACTATGATGATGTGTCCGCAGATGGATATGGAGGACTTTATCAAGCGAAAGTTGGCGGAGGTAGAGGGATTCAGACGTGGCCCGGGAAACACTGTCCTGTTGGTTAACAAGAAGGGAAAGACTGTCGTGCTCCTCGGCAAACGCAGTTCAGTCACCAAAGTACCGGAATTGAATGGAAAATGGACTGTATCGACTGTCGGCGACGTCGCCACACGCGGGTTCGAGGGCTATCCGTTCACCATGGAGTTCAATCCCGGCGACAATACTTTCAGTTGCTCGACCGACTGCAATACGCTCGGAGGTGCATATACAGTCACCGGGAGCAAGATAACATTCTCGAATATTTTCGGCACGATGAAGGCCTGCGAGAACATGGAAGTGGAGCACAAGATGACCGAGGCTCTACAGATGACGTCTGCGTTCAACGAGCTCCCCGACGGTTCGGTGGCTTTCTACGACAAGTCGGCCCAGCTGCTCTTCATCATACGCAAGTAACAAAAAACGCAATCCCCGGATGTCGCCCCGAATAAGGCTACGTCCGGGGATTGCTGTTCGTACCGAAAATTTCGGCCCGACAGTAAATTTTTGGGAAGAAATATTTTGAAACCAAAAACAATTAAGATATGGCACAGATGAAAGTAACAACCCTTGAGGAACTTGAAGATAAATATCTCGGCAAGATAGGAACGCCGGAGCGTGACGCATTCGAAGCTGAAGTAAGGGAGGCAATACAAAACTATCATATCGGGGAGGCTATCAAGGCTGCGAGGAAAGAACGCAACATGACCCAGGATCAATTGGCGGAGCTTATGGGTGTGAAAAAAGCACAAGTCAGTCGCATTGAGCGTGGTTGCAATCCTACCCTCAACACAATAACAAGGGCATTCAAGGCCCTCGGCATGGCTGTTTCACTATCTTACGGAAATACACAAATCTCACTCGGTTGACACAATAAGTTCCACGGCTCAGGACCACAAAGGGAGGCAGATCAATTGCTCTGCCTCCCTTCGTGGTCCTGACGTCCCGTCTTCGAGCCGGTGGACGTCAGTCGCGGCGCTCCTTGCGGGAGGCGTCGATACGCAGCAGGATGAACAGGAGGAAGGTGAAGCCCCAGAGGGCGGAACCTCCGTAACTGAAGAAGGGTAGCGGGATGCCGATCACGGGACATAGCCCGATCACCATCCCGATGTTGATGCACAAGTGGAAAATCAGGAAGGAGACAACGCAGTAGGCGTAGACACGCCCGAAGGGGGTGCGTTGTCGCTCCGCAAGATATATTATGCGAAGGATAAGGGCGGCGAACACCAGCAATACAGCCGTTGAACCGACGAAACCCTCCTCCTCGCCGATGGTGCAGAAGATGAAGTCGGTGTGCTGCTCAGGCACGTATTTCAGCTTTGTCTGCGTGCCGTTGAGGAAGCCCTTGCCGGTCAGGCCACCCGAACCGATGGCGATCTTCGACTGGTTGACGTTATAACCTGCCCCGCGAAGGTCATCCTCAATGCCGAGCGCTACCTTGATACGCATCTGCTGATGCGGCTCCAGAACGTTTCCGAAAACATAGTTGACCAAAAAGAGAAACATTATCGACGTGGCCGCAAACGCCACAGTAATCACGAATTTCTGGATCCTGTGACGGAACATGGCGACAAGGACGTACGCCGAAGTCAGCACAAACATCGATATGAAATACACCAGACCGTTGACTGTCACTCCGCAAATAGCCAGGACAGCCATAACCAGCCCCGTGCCCACAAAACCGATCACCACGTTTCTCGCTATAATGATGTCGCGGCAATAGAAGAGCAGCATCAGACAGTAGATCACCGCTATCAGGACAAGCACGGAGAACTCGCCCGCCGGTATGTCCATAATCAGCGGCTCAGAGAATTTCACCGCCACCACAAAATAGGCAATGGCGCAAAGCATCGAGAACAGAACCATTCCGCTCATCCCCTCCCTGTAGAGCACGAAGATAAGCGAGACATACACCAACGCGCTTCCCGTCTCCCGCTGCATCAGAATCAGGATAATGGGAAGGAAAATGATTATCAACGCCCTGAAATAGTTGCTCATCTTCTGATTGAGCACAAAATTGTAGGAGTTGAAGAGCTTCGCCAACGCCAGGGCCGTGGCAAACTTGCCGAACTCGGCCGGCTGGAGGCTCACCGGCCCGAAGACAAGCCAGGAGCGTGAACCCTTGATATCCGGAGCCGCAAAAATCGTCACCAGCAGCAGCAGTATCACACACCCGTAGATCGGGTAGGCATACGTCTCATAGACGCGATAGTCGAGAAGAAGAATCGCGCACCCTATCACCATCGACAGACCGATCCAGAGGAACTGCTTGCCTGAAAACTCATTGAAATCGAATATGCTCGCGTTGTCGAAATCGTAGCTCGCGGCATAGATGCTCACCGCGCCGGCAGTCACCAGCACGAGATACAGCAGGACGGTTATCCAGTCGACCGCACGGAATACGGAGACATTCTCCCTGTCAATGTTTTGTAACCCCACTTGTCAGAATTGTATTTGAGTTCAACATTCTCTCTTCGAGTCCTTTCCTGGCCGCGCTGATGGTGCCCGTAAGATACTTCTCCATCATGAGGCTGCCGATCGGCACACCGAACGTTGCGCCGAAACCGGCGTTCTCCACAAACACGGCAATCGCTATCTTGGGATTGTGGTAAGGGGCGAACCCCATGAAGACGGAATGGTCCTTTCCATGCGGATTCTGGGCCGTACCGGTCTTTCCACACACCTCGATGCCCGGCAGGTTCGCCGCGCGGCACGTACCGCCGAGCACAGCCATCCTCATACCCTGAGCCACATCGTCGTAATACTCCTTCTTGATTTTAGGCTGGTGCTTCTCGCGGTATTTCGCATCAATCACGGTATCGGCCACAGCCTTGACCACATGGGGAGTATAGAAGAATCCCCTGTTGGCAATCGTCGCGCCGAGATTGGCGATCTGCAGGGGAGTGGCAAGCACCTCTCCCTGTCCGATAGAGACGGAAATCACAGAGTTCGCGCTCCAGCGCGGGCCACGGAAACTCTTTGAATAATATTCCGCGTTGGGAAGGAATCCACGGCTCTCTCCGGGGAGGTCGATGCCGAGCTTATAGCCGTACCCCATCTGGACAAGATACGTCTTCCATTTCTCAAACTGCTCAGCCACCTTTGTGCCCCGCTTGTCGATCATATTCTTGAAACCCCAGCAGAAGAAAGCGTTGCAGGAGGTCTGGAGAGCCGGAAGAAGCGATAGGGGAGAGCCATGGCCGTGACAGCCCACCCTCAGACCGTTGATGTAACCATGATAGCAGGGATACATCGTCTTGAGGTTGATTATCCCCTCCTGCAGGAAAATAAGACCCTGCGTCGGCTTGAAGGTGGAGCCGGGAGGATAAGCACCCTGAATCGCACGGTCATACAGCGGCTTATATTTGTCGGCCACGAGAGCCTTATAGTTCTTTCCACGTTCCTTCCCCACAAGAAGAGAGGGGTCGTAGTTGGGCGATGTCACCAGGGCGAGAACCTCGCCAGTGGCCGGCTCGATGGCCACGATAGCCCCGATCTTGTTCTGCATAAGCTGCTCGCCGTATTTCTGCAGCTCTATGTCGAGCGAGAGGGTAAGGTTACGCCCGGAGACAGGAGCCTCGTCATGTATACCGTTCTCATATTTCCCCTTGATACGGCCATGGGCATCCTTCATGAGAATCTCCACACCCTTCTTTCCACGAAGGGCCTTCTCGTAGCTTTTCTCCACACCCAGGTCGCCTGTATAGTCACCGCTGCGGTAATAGCGGTCTCTCTCCACATCCGCGCCGGAAACCTCCCTGATGTTCCCGAGCACGTTAGCCGCAGCATTGTAGGCATACTGCCTGACCATACGCTTCTGGATGAAAAATCCCGGAAACATGTAAAGCTTTTCCTGCAGACGCCCGTAATCCTCCTGCGAGAGGTGGGATATGAGTTTCTGGGGTGTATAGGTGGAGTAGCCCGGATTTTTCCTGGGATTCTTCATGTCGATCCATTTCTCGGCGAGCTGCTCCTTAGTCATCTCAAGGGCATCACACAGCGCCGTGGTGTCGAAATCCTTTACATCGCGCGGAATCAGCATCACGTCATAGGCCGGCTGGTTGAAAACCACAAGCCTACCGTTGCGGTCGTAGACGAGACCACGCGCAGGGTATATTATCTTCCGCAGAAAGGCGTTGCTGTCGGCATTCTCCTTATATTTGTCATCGCTTACCTGGAGACTGAAAAGCCTGATGATGTAGATTGCAACAATCAGGCATAGGAAACCACCGATAACGTAACGTCGCTTGCTTAGGTTATAGTCTTTTCTCACTTTTTGAACAGGATGGATAATTATTATTCCTTTGAAAACACAAGGCTGTCGATGCCAAGGATCACAAGGAAAGAAAGAGCGCTGCTTGCCGCCGTCATGACCACAATATCCTTCACATCGGCGAAATTGAAATACTCTATCACGAAAGCCAGCAGACAATAGATGGTCACCATCGTGAAGAGATATTTGGAGAACACGCCAAGCCCCATATTCGTGGCCGAAGGAATCATCGACTTTGTCTTGTCATCGCGGGGCACATAGGCATAGAAAGCCGGACACTTCAAGGCGGCTATCAGAGTGCATGCCATTGAGTTGACACCCGCCGTGTCGGAGAATATATCCACCGAGAGCCCTATCAGGAAGGCCAGCGTGAATAGAAGCGACAGCTTCATGTCGACCGGAAGACGGATGATGAAGTAGATGAACACAATGGGAATTGCCACATTGAAAAGGGCAAGATGATTGCAGATAAGCACCTGCGCGAGAACAAGCACGAAAAACAGAACAGAATATTGGATTACATCCTTTGCGCTCATGCGGCGAATTTTGTTAAGTCCCTCACATCTCGCTGACGCTTCGGGAACAGGATTATAGATTTATCGATCGGGCCGGGATCAATTTCCAGTCTTGATATCGTGATTTTTCAAAGAATCGAGCTCGGGTTTATAAAAATCCTTGATGATTCTCACGGTAGAGAGAGCGTTGAAGTCAGACGCCAGCCTGATCTTGAATATGAAGAAATTGTCGTCGGCACCCTTGATTCTGTTGAGAACCCTCCCTACGGGGATACCCTCCGGAAAGGTTGTGGAATATCCGCTGGTGACTATCGTGTCGCCAGCATGAAACTTGACATGACGAGGCACCTCCTCCATATACGCCGTGCGTGGATCAGAACCTTTCCATGTGAGAGAGCCCACATAGTCGGTATCCTTGATCTTCACAGAGAACCTCTGCGTCTCGTTGAGCAGAGATATCACGCGGGCAGTGTTGCCGGCAGCCACATTCACGATTCCCACCACGCCATTCTGGTCTACCACCCCCATGCCGGTCTCGACACCGTCGTTGGCGCCACGGTTGATGGTGAAATAGTTGCGCGGATGGCGCGTGCTGTTGTTGATGACAGAAGCGGATATGAAGTCAAAACGCGCCTTGCCGTTAGGCTTGAAAAGGGCAGTGTCGACCATCGGGGCCAGCTCCGCGAGCCTGTCTTTCAGATTCAGCACCTCGTTTTCAAGAGAGGCGTTTCTCAGCTGCAGCTCCTCATTGATGCTTTTCAGATGGAAATATCCGGTCACTTCCGAGGTCACGCCATATATGCTTCCTGCCACGACGTTGGCAGACGTGAGCAAGGCCGACTGCCGATAAGCGCTCTGGCTCATCAGAAGCAGGCAGCTGAGAAGCACGTAGAGGGTGAAAAGGAACCACGCACCGTACTTTATCAGAAAATTCAATAGATTCCTCATAAGGATGCATACGGCAAAAGCGCACCCGATGTCGCGGGGACACCGGGAGCCGTCTTAATGCCTTTATCTTATCAGGAACGAGAATCTGTTGATGTTCTTGAGCGCGACGCCCGTACCCTTGGCCACGGCGTGCAACGGATCCTCGGCTATCTTGAACTCGATTCGTATCTTGTCGGTGAAACGTTTGGCCAGACCCCTGAGCAACGCGCCTCCGCCGGCGAGATAGATACCATTGCGCACGATGTCGGCGTAAAGCTCCGGCGGTGTCTGCTCAAGCGCGGCAAGGACTGCTGCCTCCATTTTTGAAATCGATTTCTCGATGCAGTGTGAAATTTCCTCGTATGTCACAGGCACCTCCATGGGGAGGGCGGTCATCTTGTTGGGGCCGCATACGATATAGGGCTCCGGCGGATTGTCGAGAACCGGCAGCGCCGAACCGACATTGATCTTGATCTGCTCGGCCATTGTCGAGCCAACCTTAAGATTGTGGACCCTCGCCATGTGATCCCGGATATCGGCGGTAAGGTCGTTGCCCGCGATACGTATGCTCTTGTTGCTGACGATACCTCCAAGAGAGATAACGGCGATCTCCGTGCTGCCGCCGCCTATGTCGACAATCATGTTGCCCTCCGGGGCCTCCACATCAAGACCGATGCCGAGAGCCGCAGCCATAGGCTCATAGATCATATACACATCCCTGCCTCCGGCGTGCTCGCTCGAATCCCTGACAGCGCGTATCTCCACATCCGTAGACCCGGAAGGGATACATACCACCATCCTCAGGGAAGGGGAGAACCACCTGCGCTTCGAGCTCACCATCTTCACCATGCCGCGAATCATCATCTCGGCAGCGTTGAAGTCTGCTATGACGCCGTCGCGCAGAGGACGGATAGTGCGTATGCCGGGAGGCTCCTTGCCCTCCATCTGGTGGGCCATGTTGCCGACGGCGAGAAGCTTGTCGGTCTTGTTCTCGATGGCGACAACGCTGGGCTCATCGACCACAATGTTGTCGTTATGAATTATGATGGAATTGGCTGTACCCAAATCCATCGCTATCTCTTGTGTAAACGAAAAAAATCCCATTCTTTCTAAAAAAATTTAACTCGATGCGAGGACGCATCCAGCATCAGACCTTATATGGAATGCAAAGTTAATCAAAAAAATTGTTATACAACATATTTTTAGGCGTAAAAAAAGAGGTGCTCCCATCGGGAGCACCTTATAACAGGCTGAAAACCTGCCGATTGTTGAAAAACCTATCAGTTATTGAAATATGTGTCAAGATTATACTGGATGCTCTCCATTATATTCTGAAGGTCGGGATCGGTAGGATTCATGGTGGCGGCCTTCTCTACGATAGCCTTGGATGCCTCGAAGTAGTTTTTCTTGATGTTCTGGCGAGCAGCCTCCGAATCGGCAGCTGTCGGGTCGATCTCGTTCCATTTCTCTGTGCCGACACGGAAGATCTTCTTGGCGGAGTTCTTGAGAGTCTCGAAGCTTGAGGTGGAGAGCTCTGCTGCCTTGCGGTAGTCTGCCTCCGACTTGCCATCCTCGTTCATGCGGTCGTAGACGAATCCGCGCAGACCGTAGAGATCGCCGTTGTCAGGGTTGGCGCTGATAAGCTTCTCGATCTCGGCGATCGCCTCGTCGAAACGCTTGTCCATCACCATGGTGTTGATCATGTTGTTGAGGAATACAGGCTCCTCCATACCGAACCTTTCGTTTCCGGCCATAGCCACCTCCATGATGTTCTTCTGAGCCTCGGCAGCCCTGGTGGAATCATTCTGGGCAATGTTCTGCCAACAGGCTATCTCATATATGTAAGACTCCTTCTGGTCGTAGCCGTTGAGGCGCGCCTTGCGGAAAGCATCGGCGCTCTTGTCGACCATGTTGGCCGAATATGCGCTGAGACCGGCGTTGAAGAATGACGTTGCGATCATCTGGGGATCCATCATCTCGGCAGCCTTGCCCATATATCCTGTCGAGGGAAGATTGCCATAGATGTAGAAGGCCTCATATGCCTCGGGATATTTCTTGTCGTTGAAATAAGTCGCGCCGGCAGTGAAATAGTCGTTTGCATGACCGGAAATCTTGCCGAGCATCTCCTTGGAGTATTTGGGCTTGATCTGTCCTTTCTCGTTGGGAAGGCTGTCAAGGGGGAGAGCCATCACGAAATACTTGTAACCGTTGATGGCCTCGTCGGCCATGGCCTGGTCGCTGGCGATTGGATCGTCAGGCTTGATCATCTTCGTCTTGGTGGCGTTGTCGAGAGCCTCGAACTCGATCTTACCCGCAGTGTAGTATGTGCGGACATCGTTCTTTGTCTCGGGATTCTCCATCGCCTGCTTGATGAGATTGCGCGCGTCGCCAATCTGATTGTTCTTTCCTGCAAGCTTGCTGGCCTGGTCGACCACGGCTTTCTGGGCGCTCATGGTGCCTACGGCAGCCATGCAGAGCGCTAAGGTCAATACTTTCTTCATCCTTACAGATATTATTTGGTTGTTTAGATATTTTCGTCAGATTCGTCGTCAGCCCCGGATCCGGACTCCTCGTCGTCATCCACAATCTCCTCGTCGTCGATGTATTCGGTCTCGTCCACTTCCATGTCAGGCTGCTCGTCATCCATGAACTCGGTGGTATCAGACTCCATCTCTTCTATATGATTAACACCATTCTCGGCAACTTGTTTTTCGGAAGGCTCCATTTCATTCTCCTCAGCAGCCTCCTCAGGATCGCTGTCAACCTTGCAGACGGAAGCGATTGTGTCGCCACGCTTGGAGAGGTCAATCAGCTTGACGCCCTGTGTGGCACGTCCCATCACCCTGATATCAGCCACCGAGAGACGCAGGGTTATGCCGCTCTGGTTGATTATCATGAGGTCGTTGTGGTCGTTGACATTCTTTATGGCCACAAGCTCACCGGTCTTCTCGGTCACGGCCATGGTCTTCACACCCTTGCCGCCACGGTTTGTGATACGGTAGTCGTCGAGAGCCGAACGCTTTCCGTAGCCGTTCTGGGAAATCACCATCACTGTCTCGTCGGGAGCGCCTGTCATGGTAATCATTCCTACAACCTCATCATTGTCCGAACCGAGTGTCATACCTCTCACACCTGTGGAAATACGTCCCATTTCCCTGACCTTGTTCTCGGGGAAACGGATCGCGCGTCCCTCCCTGTTGGCCATGATTACCTGGGAGTTGCCGTCCGTGAGCCTTACCTGAATCAACTGGTCGTCCTCGCGGATCACAATCGCGTTGACACCCTTGGCCCTCGGACGTGAATAAGCCTCAAGCGATGTCTTCTTGATTATACCCTTCTTGGTGGCGAAAATCAAGTTGTGGGTGTTGATGTAATCCTTATCGTTGAGATGCTTCACGCGGATGAAAGCGTTGACGCAATCATCGGAATCGATGTTGAGAAGATTCTGGATCGCGCGGCCCTTCGAGTTCTTTCCAGCCTCGGGAATCTCATAGACCTTAAGCCAGTAGCACCTGCCTTTCTGGGTGAAGAAAAGCATGTAATTGTGGTTGGTGGCAGGATAGATATACTCAATGAAATCCTGGTCGCGCGTGCTGCTGCCCTTGGAGCCGAGGCCACCGCGATGCTGGGCCCGGAACTCGCTCAGCGGCGTACGCTTGATATAACCCATATGGGAGATGGTGATGATCATCGGGTCGTCGGCATAGAAATCTTCAGCATTCAGGTCGCCGGAGAACCGGTTGATCTTCGTGCGGCGCTCGTCGCCATATTTGTCGCGGATTTCAATAAGCTCGTCCTTCATCACCTGGCGGCATACCTCGTCATTATTGAGGATGTCATTAAGGTGTGCGATCAGCTTCATCAGGTCGTCATACTCGGCACGCAGTTTCTCCATCTCGAGGCCGGTGAGCTGACGCAGGCGCATTTCCACGATAGCGCGTGTCTGAACGTCATCAAGGCCGAATCTGTCGGAAAGGCGCTGGCGAGCCTCGTCGGTGGTCTGCGAAGAGCGTATGATCGATATCACCTCGTCGATATTGTCGCAGGCAATCATCAGTCCCTTCAGGATATGGGCCCTCTCCTCGGCTTTCTTAAGCTCATAGCGTGTGCGGCGAATCACCACCTCATGCCTATGGTCGACAAACGCCTGGAGAATCTCCTTAAGGTTCAGGGTCTTGGGGCGACCGTTGACCAGAGCCACATTGTTGACGCTGAAAGAGGTCTGGAGCTGGGTCATCTTATAGAGCTTGTTAAGCACGACCCTTGCATTCGCGTCCCTCTTTATCTCTATGGCAATGTGCATCTTTCCGCGCGCCGAGGTGTCTGTAATGTCGGAGATCCCGTCAATCTTCTTTTCCTCCACGAGGTCGGCGATGCTTTTGACGAGATCGTTCTTTATGACGCCATAGGGAATCTCGGAAATCACAATCTGGTCGTGGTTGCCGTCAGACTCAATGTCAGCCTTGGCGCGGACCATGATCCTTCCTCTTCCGGTCAGATAGGCGTCACGCACACCGTTCATACCGAATATCTCACCCCCGGTAGGGAAATCGGGAGCCTGGATGTATTCCATCAGCTGCTCGATTTCGAGGTCGGGGTTATCGATAAGGGCGATAGAGGCGTTAAGGGATTCGGTGAGATTGTGCGGGGGCATGTTGGTGGCCATACCGACAGCGATACCGGACGCACCGTTCACCAGCAGGTTAGGTATTCTCGTCGGGAGCACGGAAGGCTCCTTGAGGGTGTTGTCGAAGTTAGGAACAAAATCCACGGTGTCGGCGTCGAGGTCGCGCAGCATCTCCTCACCCATCCGGGCGAGCTTCACCTCGGTGTAACGCATGGCGGCCGGGGAGTCACCGTCGATGGACCCGAAGTTGCCCTGTCCGAAAACGAGCGGATAGCGCAACGACCATTCCTGCGCCATTCTCACCATAGTAAAATAGATGGAAGAATCGCCGTGGGGATGGTATTTACCCATCACCTCGCCGACGATACGAGCCGATTTCTTCGTGTCGCCTGAGAATGAATTGCCCAGCTCATTCATTCCGAAGAGCACCCTCCGGTGGACGGGCTTGAAACCGTCCCTGACGTCGGGCAGGGCACGAGAGACAATCACCGACATAGAATAATCTATGTAGGCGCTCTTCATTTCAGACTCGATGTTGATCGGGATAATCTTGTCGTCTCCTTGCATGTCTTGTGAGTTTCTTTATAGGGGCCCCATACGGCTGCGGCAGGGATTTCCGGCCGCGGCGCGAGGCCTTTTCAAGCAGCAAATTTACGAAAATTTCTTCAAACTGCCAATTCCATAAATAATATAGCCCTTTTTGCGTTTTATTATCGTAGCCGCAGCCATGCGGCAAAGTGGTGCAAACCGCCCCAGACGATTTTGGCACGATAATTGCATTATATTAGTTAAGCCGGGATACAAAAGCCGTTCCGCAACACATATTATAATATAAAGCGGTTATATTATTATAAGGAGTCCGGCCTCCTGAGTCGATATGGAACGTAAAACATAAAAAAAAGATAAAAACCACACAAGATATTTGATGAACAACGATTTTTCAAAGCAATTCCGACCTATTCTTCAGGCAGCCTACAACGAGGCAAAGCATTTCAACTCGCCGGTGATCACCAGCGAGCACTTTGTGCTCGGAGCCTTGCGAAACCGCGACAGCTACGCTTTCCGGATTCTCTCCCAGCTCAAGGTGCCCATCGACGACATAACGCGCCAGCTTGAGGAATATCTGTCGCAGCAGCAACCTCCTATGGAAACCACCACACTCTTCGAGCATGAGTTCAAGATTTCAGTGGCAGCCGTGAGACATCTTCAGCTCGCCACTTCGGAGGCACGCAAGATGCATGCACGCACCATAGCCGGAGAGCATATCATCCTTGCCCTCATCCATGACCGCAAGGCTCTTGACAGCGACATA
The DNA here is from genome assembly GCA_002493515.1 of Porphyromonadaceae bacterium UBA7087. Classification (GTDB taxonomy): domain Bacteria; phylum Bacteroidota; class Bacteroidia; order Bacteroidales; family Muribaculaceae; genus Lepagella. The sequence continues at coordinate 54,217 of DKYZ01000057.1, forward strand.
TTGCGTGAGATAAAGGAGAAATATCTCGATTTCGACATCACGATACAGGCTTTTCCCAGCGAGCAGGCCGCTCACGAGGCAATGGCCAAAGACTATGACGAGGACGACGAGGACGAGGTGCCGTACAAGGAGAGTCGCCAGACTTCTTCCCAGAAAGGACGCCAGGGAGCCACAAAAGGTGACACCCCGTCGCTCGACAGATTCGGCTACGACATGACCAAAGCCGCTGTCGAGGGCAGGCTAGATCCGATAGTGGGCCGTGAGACAGAGATCGAGCGTCTCGCCCAGATTCTCTCCAGAAGAAAGAAGAACAATCCCGTGCTTATAGGAGAGCCGGGAGTCGGCAAATCAGCGATAGTGGAGGGTCTCGCGCTCCGTATCGTACAGAAAAAGGTGTCTCGGATCCTTTTCGACAAAAGGGTGATCGGGCTTGACATGGCCTCTCTCGTGGCAGGCACCAAATACCGTGGCCAGTTTGAGGAACGCATCAAGGCTGTTCTCGACGAGCTCGCCAAGAATCCTGACGTGATACTGTTCATCGACGAACTCCACACCATTGTGGGGGCGGGAAGCGCACCCGGCACCATGGACGCCGCCAACATCCTCAAGCCGGCTCTGGCCAGAGGCGAGATACAGTGCATCGGCGCTACGACCCTTGATGAATACCGCCAGAACATCGAGAAAGACGGGGCGCTTGAGCGTCGCTTCCAGAAAGTGATGGTGGAGCCGACAACGGCAGAGGAGACACTTGAGATCCTCAACAACGTCAAGGAAAAGTATGAGCAGCACCATAACGTGAATTATACGCCGGAAGCCATCAAGGCCTGCGTGGACCTCACGGAAAGATATGTCAGCGACCGCAATTTCCCCGACAAGGCGCTCGACGCCCTTGACGAGGCGGGGTCAAGAGTGCATATCACCAACATAGTGGTGCCGGAGGAGATTGAGAAGATGGAGCGCGAGGTAGACGAGACGACCCGCATGAAGCTCGAAGCGGCAAAAGAGCAGAATTTCGAGCTGGCCGCGTCGCTTCGCGACAAGGAGGCTCATCAGAAGGAGCAGCTTGCCGCAGCAAAAGAGCGCTGGGAGAAGAATCTCGACAGCGAGCGTCAGGAGGTAGACGAGGAGAAGGTGGCGGAAGTAGTGGCCATGATGACAGGCGTCCCGACACAGAGGGTCGCCCAGGCTGAAGGAGCCCGGCTTCTGAAGATGGGAGACTCCCTTACCGGCTCAGTGATTGGGCAGGACGAGGCAATCAGGAAGGTGGTCAAGGCTATCCAGCGCAACCGGATCGGCCTCAAGGATCCCGAAAAGCCGATAGGCGTATTCATGTTCCTCGGCCCGACGGGAGTCGGCAAGACCCTTCTTGCCAAGAAGCTCGCAGAATATCTGTTTGATTCGAAAGACGCACTCATCAGGATGGACATGAGCGAGTATATGGAGAAATTCACCGTCTCACGTCTGGTCGGCGCGCCTCCGGGATACGTAGGCTACGAGGAGGGGGGCCAGCTCACCGAGAAGGTAAGGAGACATCCGTATTCCGTGGTCCTTCTCGATGAGATAGAGAAGGCTCATCCCGATGTGTTCAACATACTGCTCCAGGTGCTCGACGACGGACGTCTCACCGACAACAAGGGCAGAATGGTCAACTTCAAGAACACCATCATCATCATGACCTCCAACATGGGCTCTCCGCTCATCCGCGAGAATTTCGCAAATATGACCGAGGAGAACCGTCAGGAGACCATCGACCGCACCAAGCAGGAAGTCATTGAGATGCTGAAACAGAACATCCGTCCCGAGTTCCTCAACCGTATCGACGAGATTGTGATGTTCGAGCCGCTGAACCGCAAAGACATACAGAAAATTGTCAATATCCAGATCAACAGCGTCAAGAAGATTCTTGACGGCAATGGTGTTCAGCTCACCATCACCAAGGCAGCCGAAGAGCTGTTGGCAGATGACGGATATGATCCCGAATTCGGCGCTCGTCCGGTGAAGCGTACCATACAGCGTCTGGTGCTCAATCAGCTGTCGAAAGACATTCTGGCAGGTAAAGTAGACCGCGAGCATCCCATCATCATCGACCGTGAGGGAGACAACCTCGTGTTCAAAAACTAAAGTATGAGTAATTTACAGAGAGCGCGCCAATTCGTTTATTGACGCGCTCTCTGTTCGTCTTACAGCAAAAGAAATGAAGATGCGTCAGTATGGCGCATCTTCATTAGCTTTTCTCTACCCTATTGGTAGCCGCCGGAATCAGCTGTACTGGAATCCGGGTGCGCTATGATTGACAAAGTAGTTTGTCTCCGTGAGTTTGCAATTGCAGTACGGGCATTTGCCCATTACTTTCAGTCGGCGGTATTCCATGCCGGCATCGAAGGGCTGTCCACACTCCGGATTAGGGCAACGGTAATTGGCTTTGAGCCAGTTGTTTATCTCCATGCGCTTCATCACCGCAGAATTGGCCGGGTTTCGCGACTTAAGATAAAAGCTGATGGAGAGTATCAGGGCTATTCCCATCAATACCATGCGGATTATCATCGGTATGCCCATGCCGTCGTTTTGGCTTTCATAGCCGAAGAATTTCTCAAACGGTATGAGCATTATGAACATGCCTAACGTGGAGCAAATGCCGGCCAGACGCTGTCTGCTGGCCTCTTTGGTCTGTTCAAGCTGCATGTTTACAAGCTTGTTCTGATAATCCTCATAGATACCCTGAAGATGGTCTATCTTGTAATATTACTGTCCGCTAAAAATTT
>DKYZ01000084.1 GCA_002493515.1 Porphyromonadaceae bacterium UBA7087
CACACTCAGTGAAACACTACCGAATTACGTCAATAATTCTTTATCTACGGAATATTATCCTTATCTTTGTCGGATAATATCAATGCTGTCCAATAAAACATTATAAAAGATTATGAGCACGTCACGCACACAATTCAGCACCAAATTAGGGATTCTGGCGGCAACCGTCGGATCCGCGGTAGGTTTAGGCAACATCTGGAGATTCCCTTATGAGGCCGGGCAGGGAGGCGGAGGCGCCTTTCTGATATGCTATATCCTTTTCGTCTTCCTTATCGGAGTGCCTGCGATATGCGCGGAGTTCTCCCTGGGACGTTTCTCGCGCTCAGGTATGCCGGTGGCTTACAGAAAGGCCGCCTCAAGCCGACGTTGGGATTTCATAGGATACGCATCGGTCATCGCCGCGTTTCTGATCATCTCCTTCTATTCTGTTGTAGCGGGATGGACTCTTGAATATATCGTAGACTCGGTCTTAGGTCTCTTCCAGTCTACTCCCGACAGTTCCCGCCACGCACAGTTCGCTGATTTCACAGGCAGCTGGAAGGCCGTAGGCTGGATGGTGGTCTTTCTGCTCATCAATGCGGTCGTGATGCTCGGTGGTGTTCAGAAAGGCATAGAGAGGGTCAGCAACATCCTCATGCCCCTTCTTTTCCTTATCCTTATTGCCTTCTGCATCAACTCCCTGACAATGAGCGGCGCCTCGGAAGGCCTTGGTTTCCTGTTCAAGCCTGACTTCACCAAACTCACTCCGGAAGTTGTGCTCGGAGCCATGGGCCAGGCGTTCTTCTCCCTGTCGCTCGGCATGGGCTGCATGGTGACATACGCAAGTTACTTCGGCGACGACACCCCCCTCATAAAGACGTCAATCCGCATTGCCCTTCTCGACACCCTTGTGGCCATCATGGCCGGCATAATCATATTCCCGGCTGTATTCAGCTTCGGAATGTCTCCGGCAGAGGGACCGACTCTCGTCTTCGAGGTGCTTCCCAACATATTTCACGCTATGCCCGGAGGAAGGATATGGAGCACACTCTTTTTCATTCTTCTGGCCACTGCCTCACTCACTTCCATCATATCCGTCAGCGAGATTATAGTGGCTTTTCTCTGCGACGACCTCAGCATGAGCCGTCGCAATGCCACGATAGTGGTCACTGCCATCTCCATTGTAACGGGCATGCTCTGCTCCCTATCCTTCGGGCCGCTCGCCAATCTCAACCTGTTCAATCTCTTCGATTTCATCTCAAGCAATATCCTGATGACCCTCGGAGGTCTCGGCATTTGCCTGTTCGTAGGCTGGAAAATGGATTCCAAAGAAGTTGAAAACCAGCTCAGACATGAAAACGGGCATAAAAACGCCTTGTACCGCTACATTCTTTTCTGCATCAGATATGTGGCGCCGGCAGGCATCCTCATAGTTTTCATCGCTGGGCTGCTGTGATTCCATACGTTGGATTTCCATATACCGTTTTTTTTGATTAATTTTGTAGCTTACAACATCAAAACCAACTCTCAACAAAATATGAAACTCCGCCAATATATGACCGCTCTTCTGATCGGGTCGTCCGCCACAATCGCGTTCGGATGGGGACAGAAGGGACATGACACAGTGGCTTTCATCGCAGAAAACCATCTGACTCCCGACGCCAAGGCCGCTGTTGAAAACCTCCTCGACGGGAAGTCAATGGTGTATTATGCCAACTGGCTCGACAACGCATCCCATACCCCGGAATACGAGTATTCCAAGACATGGCATTACAAAAACATCGATGACGGCCAGACATTCGAAGAGGCTCCCAACCTCGAGACCGGCAACATCGTGGAGGCCCTCGAACGGCAGATAGCAATCCTCAACGACAAAAACGCTCCCCAGGAAGAGCGCACGCTCGCGCTGAAGATGGTGATACATCTCGTAGGAGACATACATCAGCCAATGCATATGGGGCACGCTTCCGACAGGGGGGGCAACCAGTGGACGGTCAATTTCTTCAAGCGCCCAAACAATCTCCATTCCGTCTGGGATTCCTCTCTCCCTGAGTCAGGCCACAAGTGGAGCTACTCGGAATGGCAGCAGCAGATCGACAGAGCCACTCCCGAGCAGATAATAGAGATCACATACGGCGGCACGCCCGCATCCTGGGGAAAGGAGACTTATGAAATATGCAAGGAAGTATACGCCACTACCCCAAGAGATTCCAACATCAGCTACGATTATGTGGCGAAATGGACTCCTGTGATCGAGAATCAGTTCCTGAAAGGCGGCCTGAGGCTCGCCGACGTGCTTAACTCCATATTCGATACGGAGTACCTACGCCAGAACGCTATTGTGAAATAATAAGGCAAAACATAATATCCAGATTTGCAAGATAACCAGAACTACACAGACGGCCGCCGCCCCCGCCTGAATCTTCCACCGGCGGATTTGAAAATACGCAGGGACGGCGACATAGTGAGGGTCTTTGATTCCCTCCGTCAGAAATACGTGGTCCTGACTCCCGAGGAATACGTAAGACAGCATTTCGTAGGATGGATGACCTCGGCGCTGCGCTACCCCAGGACCCTTATGGCCAACGAGGTAGGCATCGAGCTCAACGGCATGCGTCGCCGCTGCGACACTGTCGTGTTCAACCAGGACTCTACGCCGCTAATCATCGTGGAATACAAGGCCCCAGGCGTTGAGGTCAATCAGGATGTCTTCGACCAGATTGTCAGATACAATATGGTGCTCAGGGCTAAATATCTTGTGGTGTCAAACGGCATGCGCCACTACTGCTGCCGCATGGACTATGAAAATGATACCTATCACTTCATACCGGGAGTGCCTGACTACATGCAGTTGAAATGGACTCCCAACATCAACTGAGATGACACAGCAACCGAACTACAATTATCTCGACCTTCTCAATGAGCAGCAAAGAGAGGCCGTGGTCTACAAGGATGGTCCGGCGCTGGTGATTGCCGGCGCCGGGTCAGGCAAGACACGTGTGCTCACTTACAAAATAGTCGACCTCATACGCTCCGGCTATGAGCCCTACCGCATCCTCGCCCTTACATTCACCAACAAGGCTGCGAGGGAAATGAAGGAACGTGTGGTCGGCGAGATTGGTGAAAAAATTGCGGCAAGATTATGGATGGGCACTTTCCACTCCATTTTCCTCCGCATCCTCCGGCGTCATGCCGAGAATATAGGTTTCAAGGCGGGGTTCACCATATATGACTCAGCTGATTCTCGCTCATTGCTGAAACTGATAATCAAGGAGCTCAACCTTGACGACAAAATCTACAAACCCGCCTCCATACAGTCGGAAATCTCAAGAGCCAAAAACAATCTCATGACTCCCGACATATATATGAGGCAGGAAGACATAAACAAACAGAACTACAGGAGCAAGCGCCCCATGACAGGAGAAATCTATTCCATCTACTGCCAAAGGTGCCGGCGTGCCAACGCCATGGATTTCGACGATATCCTCCTGTTCATGAATATCCTGCTGCGCGACAATCCCGATATATGCCGCCATTACCAGGACTTTTTCCGGTATATTCTTGTCGATGAATACCAGGATACCAATTTCGCACAACATCTGATAATCTCCCGTCTCGGAGGGAAAGAGAAGAAGATTTGCGTGGTAGGCGACGACGCGCAGAGCATTTACTCTTTCCGTGGCGCCAATATCGCCAATATCCTTGATATGGACAAGAATATTCCCGGTCTTAGGATATTCAAGCTTGAGCGCAACTACCGCTCAACCCAGAACATCATCAATGCCGCCGGAAGCCTGATAGAGAAAAACACTCATCAGATGCGTAAGCACGTCTTCAGCGAGAATGAGACCGGTGAGCCCGTGGCCGTAGTGCAGACCTACAGCGACATGGAGGAGGCTTTTATGGTGGCGAACATGATATCCCGCTCCAAGCTTACCCACCACGAAAGCTACGACAACTATGCCGTGCTTTACCGCACAAACGCCCAGAGCCGTGTCCTTGAGGAGTCGCTCAGAAAACGAAACATTCCGTACAGAATATACGGAGGCCTTTCCTTCTATCAGCGGAAAGAGGTGAAGGATATCCTATCATACTTCCGTCTGACCATAAATCCGGATGACGACGAGGCTCTGCGCCGCATTATCAATTATCCGGCGAGAGGAATCGGAGAGACTACAATGAAAAAGCTGCAGGAGTGTGCCACGCAGGCACAGCAGAGCCTCTGGCAGACAATCTCCGATATAGACTCAATGGATATTTCCATCAACTCGGGCACGAGGACCAAGCTGAAGAATTTCAAGCTTCTCATTGATGAGTTCATCTCCGACAACAGGGAGGGCTCAGACGCCTACGAGCTTGGACAGCTCATATATAACCGCACAGGCATCCTCACAGCCCTCGCCCATGACAATACTCCGGAAAGCATCAGCCGCCAGGAGAACCTGTCGGAGGTTCTTGCCGGACTTAAGGATTTTGTAGAGATCAAAAACGAGACAGGAGAGGATGACGTCGACATGAGGTCGTTTCTCTCCGAGGTGATGCTGGCCACCGACCAGGATACCTCCGACAGCACAGACGAGCCGAAGGTGACGCTCATGACGGCCCATGCCGCCAAAGGACTTGAATTCAACCACGTCTACGTCGTGGGCGTGGAGGAAGAGCTTTTCCCTTCGGCGATGAGTATGGATACCATCATGCAGGTTGAGGAGGAAAGACGACTGCTTTACGTAGCCATGACAAGAGCCAGGAAAACCCTTACACTTACATACGCCGGAAGCCGCTTCCGAAACGGACAGACCGTGCAGACAAAGCCTTCACGTTTTCTTTCGGATATCGACACCCGCTATCTCAAGATGCAGATGTCGTCGACCATGGGAGATGACCGGAACGGAAATTTCATGAATCCTGTCCTCAACTACCGCAACTCATACTCCGGAGGATTCTCGACCGGATATTCACAGAGTCCAGCTCCGCGTCAGCAAGCATCTGCCAACGCCGCGGCCTCCCCGTCGCCGGCAAGACGGAAGAGACTCATATCTCCCGGTAACGGGGCGGCCGAAAGCACTCCTAAAGTGCTGGAAATCCTTAGCAGGATTTCTGTCGGCACCCGAATCCGCCATGGCAAATTCGGAGAGGGAACAATCACAGACATTGACAAAACCCCGAGGTCGGAAAGGATAGAAGTGAATTTCGACCTAGAAGGACCCAAAAAACTTCTACTTGAATATGCAATCTTCACAATCATCAGCTGAACAGGCCCACAATATAATCGCCACGCCATATTATATTGTCTATGAGGATAAACTCAGGCGTAACCTCTCCCTCATCTCGGAAGTGGCTTCCAAGGCCGACGTGAATATAATAATGGCCTTCAAGGCCAACGCCCTCTGGAAGACCTTCCCTATCATAAGGGAATATGTAAGAGCCTCAACGGCGAGTTCCCTCAACGAGATGCGTCTCTCGCTTGATTTCCTTGGCGACGAGGTGCATGCCTATTGCCCGGTATACACCGACTCCACTTTCCCGGAATTTCTCAAAGGAAGCACCCACATCACGTTTAATTCCCTGAGCCAGTTTTCAAAATACTATCCCCTTATCAAAGCCCATAACGAAACGCTTCGAGATGGGGAAAGGAAAGTATCCGCCGGCCTTAGGGTAAACCCACGCTGCAGCGTGATCGAGACTGACATCTATAATCCCTGCGTGCCGGGAAGCCGTTTCGGGGAGTTGGCTGAGAATCTTCCCGAAACTCTGCCCGAAGGGCTTGAAGGTTTCCATTTCCATGCCCTTTGCGAATCCTCAAGCCAGGACCTTGAGAAAGTACTCGATGCTTTCTTCTCCCAGTACGGCAAATGGATTCCGCAGCTTAAATGGCTGAATATGGGTGGCGGACATCTAATGACACGTAAGGATTATGACACCGGCCATCTTATATCGCTTCTGAACGGAATCCACAGGCGGTATCCGCACCTGAAGTTGATTATGGAGCCTGGAAGCGCGTTCACATGGCAGACGGGAGATCTGGTGACAGAGGTGCTTGATGTAGTGGAGAACGCCGGTATCAAGACGGCTATCATCGACGCTTCCTTCGCCTGCCATATGCCGGATTGTCTGGAGATGCCGTATAAGCCGGCGATAGCGGAGGCTTTGCCCGACGATTCGGATTCCGGATATGAATACCGTCTCGGAGGCAATTCATGCCTAAGCGGAGATTTCGTCGGAACCTGGAAGTTCGACCGGCCGTTGAAAGCAGGCGACCGTCTGACGCTGCTTGACATGAACCATTACACCACGGTCAAGACAAATATGTTCAACGGAATACAGCACCCCTCCATATGGCTCAAGCCGTTTGGCTCCGAGCCACGTCTGCTCCGCAGCTTCTCTTACGAGGATTACCGGGACCGCATGGACTGAAATTCACCATTATACCATAAAAACCAAACTTACCAGGTATGAACACCATAATTAATCGAAAACTTGCCTTGGCGGCTGTCCTTACAACTGCCACTGCATGGTCTCTGGCTGCGCCACTGACGCCACAAGAGGCTATCGAGAGACTGAACGGCGCATCCGGAACACTACGCGCCCCGGCAAAGTCTGGCCTGCAATTGAGACGTATAGCCTCCGACAGCCTCGGCAATGCTGCTGTCTATCTTTTCACGCCCTCTGACGGAGATGGCTTTGTGATAGCTTCCGCCGATGATCTCGGAGCCCCTCTTCTCGGCTATTCCGATTCCGGAACTCTTGATCCGGACAATATGCCACCTGCCATGCAGTGGTGGATGGCGCAATACGCACGCCAGATTGCTCTCGCCAAGGAGGCCGGAGCACAACCGTTTCAGGCGGAAATAATCCAGCGTGATGAGATCATGCCTCTTGTCTCAACGAAATGGAATCAAAACTCACCATTCAACGATGAGTGCCCTAAATATTCCGGAGAGAATTCCGTGACCGGATGCCTTGCAACAGCCCTTGCCCAGGTAGTGAACTACCACAAATGGCCTAAGGAAAATGGCATCGGCACGCACGAATATAAATACAACGGGCGTAAATTCTCATTTGACTATGAGAACACGACTTTCGACTGGGACAACATGATTGACGATTATGTTCCCGGAGAATATACCGAGGAACAGGGTAAGGCCGTGGCCACTCTCATGCATGCGATAGGCGTGGGTCTGGATATGATGTATAGTCCCAACATGAGCGGTGCATACTCATTCTCAGTAGCCCGCGCGATTATCGAGAATCTCGGATACGACCGTGGAGCGCAATACCTCATGAGAGATTATTTCACTGACCGCGACTGGAACGATATCGTATATGCGGAATTGGCCGCAGGACGCCCCGTGGTATACTGCGGTGTTGATCCGCAGGGCGGTCATGCTTTTGTCTGCGACGGGTATTCCAATAACGGATTTTTCCATATCAACTGGGGCTGGGGTGGAATGTCTGACGGATACTATATGCTTTCCGCGTTGAATCCTGCCACCCAAGGCATCGGAGGTTCGCTGCTGGGATATGGATTCAATTATTCGCAGGATATCGTTGCCGGCATAATGCCTCCGGCCGAAAACTCCGATTTCTTCATCCCTCTCTACACAAATGGAGATCTCTATACTTATCCCTATGTAGACGAAGAGACGGGAGAGAAGGCGGATAAGTTCACATATGTCGATGAGAACGGCTATGAGAACTATGTGATTTACTATTCCGCCATGGCATTGGAAAATGTGTCGCTCGCTCTCAAGGTTGTCGGCGGCGATGGCAGCGAGACTATCATTTGCCAGTCGGAAATGATGGAAATTCCCGCCACTTCTGCTCAGAATGCGGTAGGATTCTTAGGGGTGCCTTTTGACTGCTCCGATACAGGTCTTAGACCCGGACGTTACCGTGTGTCTCCCGTCTGCATCACTGAATCCGGCAGATCCAACAGAATCATATCCTCGGCTGATGCCGTCGATTTCGTTATTCTCGAAATTGATGAGGATGGAAACTACAAGCTGGAGCAACCGGAGATAAGCGATATGGCACAGATCGCGCTCAACGGACTTTCCGTGTTGTTCACCGGTAATGCAGAAGTTTCCCCCACATATTGTCTGGAAGTCGAGAATATTGACTCGGAGCTTACCTTCGACGGCTCCATTCTTGCAGAAATATATGGCCTTGAGATATCCGATCCCGATAAAGACTCCATTCTGCAGTCTGAGATGATTCCTTTCAGGCTTCCTGCCGGTCAGAAGAGGTCTGTCACCTGGATTTTCAATCCAATTATGGAAGCCGGCGAATATCTGGTTGCATTCAGATCGGCCGATGGCGAGAAGACCCTCGCCACATACATCATCGACATCCCGGATATCCCGAAACCGGACCTCTCCCTGGAAAATCTCAAGCTGCCCGAACAAATGACGTTCGGAAAGACGAGTACAATATCCTTCAGGGTACGCAACAACAGCGACATCAAATACGAGGGCCAGGTGAAGATCCGCATTGCCCGTGAAGACGACGGAAGCGAGTCGTTCACGCAGACTGAGAATAAGACAGTGCTTCCCGGAGATTACGAGCGGGTGACATTACGTCTGAAACCCACAGCCGAAACGTTCGGTTCGGAGGGATCATTCATTATCTCTTTCATCGACAAATGGGGGCGCTCTATAGGGGACGACAGAAAAGTCGGAATTACAGCCGACATAGCCTCTGTCCTTGCCGGAGATGACGTGACGGCAGATGTGTATAATCTCCAGGGCATTCTTATCAGGCATAATGCCGGAATATCCGAGATCAACACACTTCCGGGCGGGATCTACGTAGTCAGGACCGCAAAAGGATGCTATAAGATAAGCAATTGAAAGCCATGATATTATAATAAACTGCGGGAAGACCGGATTGAGTCTTCCCGCAGTTTATTTATCAGCGGCCGGTTCCATATCAGAACGAGATGCGCCCCTTCTTGGCCTGCTCCACCATCTTCTTCCCGGGGACAAGATAAATCTCAAGGCGACGGTTGCGTGCCCTGTTGTCCATCGAGTCGTTGGGCTTCAGCGGCATATCGTCGCCAAGCGCATACGAGAATAGATATGATGTGTCGGAGCCGGATTTCTCATACCATTCGAAAATGGCATTGACTCTCTGCTCCGTCAGCTCGTCGCGATATTCCTCCGAGCCCGTGTTATCGGTATGCATCACCAGCATCACCCTATACATGTCCGGCTCTCTGAGATAGCGTCTTATCGGAGCGAGATAATCTGCAGCCCCAGGTTTGAGCGTCTGTCCGTTGGGAGCGAAAAGAAGGGATGCGGGTATGGTGACAAGAAGCACCTCCTTGTTACGGTATGCCTCAACAGTGCAATCGCCCTTGGGATTGTATTTGCCGTTGAGCAGACGGGTCTTTCCCTCCTTGTTCTGGAATTTCTGGATAAGCTCCGAGCTCTTTTCCACATCCACGGAGTTGAGCATCTCTATAAACGAGAAGTCGTCAAGCTCGTGGATTCTCTCCCCGGGCTTCACCTCCGCGCTGGCTACAGACGGCGCGACCAACGCGAATGCCGCCATGCAATTATATAAAGTCCTCAAGCGTCTGCTCATATGCAAGCTCCCCTTTGACTATAAGGTCCACATCGGCGGGATCCATAAGAATCTCCTTGTCTTTTGCAATCTCCTTTTTCACATAAGCTATGAGCGCAGCAACATCCGTATCCTCCTCATCGGTCACCGAAGCGTCGAGACTGAGATATCCGTTACGCTCGTAATAGTCCCATATCGTGTCTATCACATACAATATCTCGTCGTTGTCATAACGCTCGTTAACATCGGCAGGAAGCATCTCGCGGATGAATTTCACAGCCTTGTCCTCGTCATATTTGTAATCGTCCATAACAATATATTTTTTATCAGGCGTATTGTTTATTCATCGTCGTCAGAGTCATTTACAGTCTCTTTGTCGTTGATGGAGAGAAGACCCTCCGGCACCGTCATCCGCAGCGTCCTGTTATCGTCATCTATGGCGTCGATAAAATCTTCGGCAAGCGGAAGGTATATTTCCGACCCGTCGGGACGCTCTACAATCAGCAGGACATTCGCCGTATTGTCGTCTATGCCCGAGACCTTCCCTATTATGCCGTGGCCCGTTATTTCCACGTCATAGCCTGCGAGACCGTCAAGGGAATGTATATCCTCCTCCCCGACAAAATCCCGCACGTCTTCCTTTCGTCCGAATATGGTCTTGTTGACAAACTTACGTGCCTCTCCCTCGCTGTCCACACCCTCCAGCTTAAGCAGACATGCGGATGAGCCCTTTGGACGCCAGCTCTCAGTGTAGAAAGGCACGAAAATGCCGTCAAGATCTATTATCAGAGGATAATCCTCGTCAAGAAAGTCCTCGTCGATATCAAGCACGGCATTCAGCTCGCCCTTCAGTGCGTGCGTCTTTTGGAATTTTCCTATCGGAAAAAGGTCTTCTTCCCTTATCATTATTCTTTATTCTTTCTCTTTTTATTCTCTAATGATTCTGGCTCCGATACGGTTCAGACGTTCGTCGATTTTCTCATATCCGCGGTCGATCTGGTCGATGTTGTGGATACGGCTCGTTCCCCTCGCCCCCATCGCCGCGATAAGCAGGGCAACGCCGGCCCGTATGTCGGGCGAAACCATGTCGGCGGCAAGAAGCGAATTGAATTTGCCCGAGCCTATTACGGCGGCACGATGCGGGTCGCATAGAATTATGCGTGCCCCCATGTCTATGAGCTTGTCTACGAAAAAGAGCCTGCTCTCAAACATCTTCTGATGTATCAGCACGCTTCCCCTCGCCTGAGTCGCCACTACCAGAAACACACTGAGCAAATCGGGAGAGAGTCCCGGCCACGGAGCATCGGCAAAGGTCATGATGGAGCCGTCGATGAAGGTCTCTATCTCATGGATTTCCTTCTGGTCTATGCGTATGTCGTCTCCCTCCACCCGCATATCTATACCCAGACGCCTGAATGTGTCAGGAATGATGCCGAGATCCTTCACTCCCACATTTTTGAGCAACACGTTGCTTCCTGTCATAGCCGCCATGCCGATGAAGCTCCCTACCTCTATCATGTCGGGCAGCATCCTGTGGGCTGCGCCCCCCAAAGCGGTGGTTCCGGTGATTGTAAGCAGGTTGGATCCGATGCCCTCTATCCTGGCGCCCATCCTTACCAGCATCCGGCAAAGCTGCTGGATGTATGGCTCGCAGGCGGCATTGTAGATGGTAGTCACCCCTTCGGCAAGAACCGCTGCCATTATGAGGTTGGCGGTTCCGGTTATCGACGCCTCGTCAAGAAGGATATAGGTGCCTCTCAATCTGTCGCCGACCTGGATCTGATATACCTTCTTGGCGGAATCATATGTAAAGTCGGCTCCAAGTTTCTGAAGCCCGAGGAAATGCGTGTCAAGACGACGGCGGCCGATCTTGTCGCCACCGGGTTTTGGCAGGATGGCTCTTCCGAACCGGGCGAGAAGGGGCCCTATCACCATCACGGAGCCCCGGAGTGTCTGCGCAGTAATCCTGAACTCATCGGTATCGAGATAACTGAGATCTATATTCTTAGCCTCAAACTCGCAGGTATGCCTGTCGATATGTCGTGTCGCCACTCCCAGCGCCTCCAGAAGCGATATGAGATTCCTTACGTCAAGAATATCGGGAATGTTCTCTATCACCACTTTCTCCGGGGTGAGGAGAACGGCGCATATCACCTCAAGGGCCTCATTCTTGGCTCCCTGCGGATATATTGTCCCCTCAAGGCGATGTCCGCCCTCTACAACGAACGTACTCATTTCTTTTTCTTCTTTTTGGCGTTTCCAGTCTGTGCCGCCTCCACGAAATCAGGCAGGCGATAGTCGGGGGCAAGAAGGATTCTTCCTTCCGACATGTCGGCGAGGTCTGCCGCCACCCTTTCATTGGAGGCCCCCTCCTTGATGTGGAGGGTAAGAAGTTTCTTCATCTGTGTGGCCACGAGATATATCAGCTCCTCCTTCTCCGGACTCTCGTCCATGGAAGCGACCCTGTCAACCATAAGCTGGATATTCTTGCCATACTGCCTTCTTTTGCTTATGTTGCGGCTGTAAGGTATCGGATGAGGCACTTTCCTGGTCTCCTCCTCAGTCACCACATCGTAAGGGAAGTCGACATCGAGCGAGAATCCCGACATTATGTTGAGATGGTCCCAGAGTTTCTGGCGGTCGCCATGGTCGCCGACAAATTCCGGGAAGAGAGTGGCCATGGCGTCCACAATCCTGTAGGCGCACTGGGTGCGTTCATCGCGGTCGGATATGCCCACGCAGTAGTCTATCATCTGCTGCACATTGCGACCATATTCTGGAAGTATGAGTTTCTTGAGATTGGTGTTATAGGGAATCAGTTTCATTTCTTTTGATTTTAGTGTGAAGTCATTCAGCGTTGCCTGCCGAAGCCCCGGCAAGGACTCTGTTCTTTGGCACTGTGGTCTGATACTCTTTAAGATACTGAGGCACTGAATATGCCAGGTCAATGAAATCATTCTCACGGAATGCCTTTTCCGAGAGAGCGAGCATATCGCGGGCGTGAGGCTCCAGGTCGTCTATCCAATGGGCATCGGCAATCTGCGCCACGCTTTTGAATTTTTCCGCGCCGTCGCCGAAAAAATAGATCCTGCGGCCAGCAGGAAGATTGGAATAAGATGTTTCGTCGAGGATGAGCGGACCGCATTCAGTCAACGGATGCAACGCGAAATCATAAGCACACGTGAAAACTTCCATGCGCCGGGCATCGATCATCGGCACAAGCACCTCGTCGCCCTGCCAGTCAAAGCTGCGGAACATTGCCTTTACAGCCAGTATCTGCAGTGTGGAAACCCCGATGAGCGGTATTCCCAGGCTGAAGCAAAGTCCCTTGGCAAGCGAGAGGCCGATACGCAGACCGGTGTATGAACCTGGACCGATGCTCACCGCCACTGCGTCAAGCTTCTCATCTTTACGCTTGAGTTCCTCCAGACATTTCTCCACAAACGGCGCAAGCCTGACGGCATGGTTCATTCCCTCAGTGTCCTCAAGCTGATATTCCACAGCCCCGTCCTTGGTAAGAGCGACGCTGCAGATCTTCGATGATGTCTCTATATTCAGTATTATAGCCATTATCTATCTGACTTATTCTTTTTACTATGGTTTATTCATCCATCACGCCATTTAATGAGGCATGGATGGAATCGACGCATCTCCGCCCGTCGATGGCGGCTGACACTATTCCTCCCGCGTAGCCGGCGCCCTCTCCTGCGGGATATAGCCCCTCGACGCAGACATGGCGGAGAGTCTCCCTGTCGCGCGGTATTCTGACCGGGCTCGATGTGCGCGACTCCAGGCCGATCAATTGCGCCTTGTCGCTGAGGAATCCTTTCCTCATGCGGTCAAACGCCTTGAAACCCTCGCGTAGCCGCTCGGAGATGAAGGGAGGAAGAAGTTGGTCGAGGCGTGCCGGATGTATCCCAGGCGCGAACGACGTCCTCAGCGTTTCTTTCGAGTCCCGCCCCTCCACGAAATCAGTCATGATCTGGGAAGGCGCGTTAAGACTGTCGCCGGATTCCTTGAAAAATCTCTTCTCAAGCTCCTCCTGCAAAGCCATAAGCTCGAAAGGGCCTTCCGATTCGTATTGGGGAAAATCCCCGGGACGAATCTCGACAACCATTCCCGAGTTTGCCCATTGGCTTGCACGCGCTGACGCCGACATGCCGTTGACCACGCTTTCTCCGGGAGCCGATGCGGCCGGAACCACCACTCCCCCCGGGCACATGCAGAAGGAATAGACGCCTCTCCCCTCAACCTGCGTCACAAAACTGTATTCGGCAGCCGGAAGATACTTTCCACGCCCCTCCTTGCTGTGATACTGCAGCCTGTCTATCAGCCCCTGCGGATGCTCAAGCCTGACACCCATGGCGAATCCCTTTGCCTCAAGCCCCACACCCTGGGAATGGAGCATGCGGTAGACGTCTCTGGCCGAATGCCCGGTAGCGAGAACCACCGGACCCCGGTATTCCCGGCCATCCTCTGTCCTTACTCCCGAGACTTTTCCGTTTTCCATAACAAGTTCGGTCACTTTGCTTGAAAAATGGATCTCTCCACCGTTGGCCTTGATGGTCTCCCTTATGTTTTTTATAACGCCCGGAAGCTTGTCGCTCCCTATGTGGGGATGAGCGTCTATGAGCACATCTTCCGAAGCCCCGTGCTGATGGAGAAGCGACAAGACATCTCCGACATTACCGCGCTTCTTGCTCCGGGTGAAGAGTTTCCCGTCGCTGTAGGCCCCGGCTCCGCCCTCGCCGAAGCAATAGTTGGAATCCGGATCCACAATCCCCTCGCGGCTTATCCGGGCCAGGTCGAGACGTCTGGAGTCGACATCCTTTCCCCTCTCAAGCAAAACAGGCCGCATCCCGAGCTCGATTGCCCTTAAAGCGCCGAAAAGGCCCGCTGGCCCGGCTCCGACAATCACTACTTCCGGAGCATCTGCGGCCACCGGACGGAAATCCACAGGCTTATAGTCTCCGCTCACATCCTCGTCGTCGCCCCATGCCACCCTGACCGTGAGGTTTACCTTGACATCCTTGCCGCGGGCATCGATCGAACGGCGGATTACCCGGAGACCGTTAACCTTGGCAACCCCCTTCAGCGCCTTGTCGCGTAAAGACGCGGCAAGAAGGAGATTCCTGTCGGCGGCCACCTTCGGACTGACTTTCAGCTCTATATCTTTCTGCATTTCTGTCTTGGGATTGATGTTACGCCACGCAAACGGCTTGTTGAAGCCACGCGGCGGCCTTTCTATTTTTGATGCAAAGTTACGAATTTAAACCCGTATATCGTTATTTTTGTTTAATTTTGCAACTGAATTTTGTATTATCTTCATTATATCCGCCCTTTATATGATAGGATCTGTGCCCATGATGGGCTTTCTGTTTGATCTCGACGGAGTGCTCGTCGACAGCGAAAAGCAATATACCCGGATTTGGGAAAGCATCAACAGCGAATTTCCGACTGGCGTCGACGATATGCCCCAGCGAATCAAAGGCACAACCCTCGACAAGATTCTCTCCGAGTATTATCCCGATGCAGAGGTAAGGAAAAAAGTCACGGCCCGGCTTTATGAGCTTGAGGCAAAAATGGTCTATGCCATGACTCCAGGCGCGAGTGAGCTTCTCGACAAGCTTGCCAACCGGATAGTCGGGGTGGCCCTTGTCACGAGCAGCGACTCCCATAAGATGAAGCATCTTTGGAAAGACCTGAAGGATCTGAAGAAATGCTTCAATGTGATAATCGACGCCACGCAGGTGACTCGCTCCAAACCAGACCCGCAGGGCTATCTGCTCGCTGCCCGCAGCCTGAATGCCGATCCGGAGGCCTGCGTGGTCTTCGAGGACTCGCTCCAGGGGGTCAAGGCAGGGAAAGCCGCCGGATGCTATGTGGTCGGTGTCGCGGGGACACTCAAAAGAGAGGTCATAGAGCCTTATTGCGACCGCGTTGTGGACTCTCTTGAGGAGATTGATCCGGATGAGATCATCAGCCGGTTGATTACAAGAACTTCAGAACACGACTTTTAATAACATGAATATTCCTCTCGCGGAACGTCTACGCCCGGTCACTCTCGATGATTACATAGGTCAGACACATCTTGTCGGGCCCGGCGGAATAATACGCCGTATGATCGAAGGGGGGCGCATAAGCTCTTTCATCCTGTGGGGACCTCCCGGCGTAGGAAAGACAACGCTTGCCAAAATAATAGCCCATACGATTGACGTCCCTTTCTTCACCCTCAGCGCCGTCTCCTCGGGAGTAAAGGAGGTGAGGGAGGTCATCGAGCGATGCAAGGCGGAGCTGAACAGTGTCTTTGCCAAGGGACGCCCTATACTGTTTATCGATGAGATCCACCGTTTCAGCAAATCGCAGCAGGATTCCCTGCTCGGAGCAGTGGAACAGGGGATTGTGACGCTCATAGGAGCGACAACGGAGAATCCCAGCTTCGAGGTGATCCGCCCGCTCCTGTCACGCTCGCAGGTCTACACGCTGAAGCCTCTCGACAAGGAGAACCTCGAGACCCTGCTTCACCGTGCCCTGGAGAAGGATGACATACTGAAGGAACGGGATGTGAAGGTTGAATCCACCGACGCCCTGTTCCGTTATTCCGGGGGTGACGCCCGGAAGTTGCTTAATATAATAGACCTTCTCGAGCAATCTACCCCTGCGGAGGAGACGGTTGTGATCAACGACAAGGCCGTGACTGAACGTCTGCAGGAGAATCCCGCGGCCTACGACCGCAACGGAGAGATGCATTATGACATCATCTCCGCTTTTATAAAGTCCATCCGGGGAAGTGACCCCCAGGCAGCCGTCTATTGGCTGGCTCGCATGGTAGCCGGAGGGGAAGACCCCGCCTTCATAGCCAGGCGGCTTGTGATTCTCGCCTCGGAAGACATCGGGCTCGCGGATCCCAACGCCCTTCTGCTCGCAAACGCCACTTTCGACGCCCTTCAGAAAATAGGTTGGCCGGAGGGACGCATAATTCTTTCGGAATGCGCCGTCTATCTCGCCAATTCTCCGAAGAGCAACTCCGCCTATATGGCCATCGCCGCGGCTATGGAGGAGGTGGGCCGCACGGGAGACCTCCCGGTGCCTCTCCATCTCAGGAATGCTCCTACCAAGCTGATGAAAGACCTTGGGTATCATGAGGGTTACAAATATGCCCACGATTACGAAGGAAATTTCGTCAGCCAGCAATATCTGCCCGACGGACTCGTGAACTCCCGCTTCTGGACTGCCGGCAACAACGCTCAGGAAGCCAGGATGCAACAGCGTCTCGACCAGCTCAATGGCATCGGCCGGCAAACAAATTAAGCGCATAGGCGTTTAAACGGTAACACCACTATTCATTTATTCAACTAAGATCAATTATGAAGAATCTGTTACTGACCGCCTGCGCGTCATTGCTTTCTACAGTCGCTTTCGCGGCTAACTCCGTGGTAGACTCGCCCAACAATCACCCCTATCTCGGGATAAGGGGTAGCTTCGACCTCTCCATACCCGGCAGCTATCATGTCGGCAACGCAAGCGCCGACATCTTTGAGAACGGCCCGGGCATAGGACTCGGACTTGTCTACAATATCCCCCTCGTGGCCAATCTGTACATAGAGCCGGGCATCGACCTCTATTATAATACGTGTGGCATCGACCTCGGCGATGACGACTGGGACGACGACTGGGACGATGATGACTGGGACGACTGGGATGATTGGGATGACGATGACGCTCCCGGCTTCATCAAATGGAGGAACCACTCGCTCCGGAAGTTCGGAATGCGCGTCCCGGTGCAGCTGGGATACCATTTCGACTTCACCAATATGTTCAGGTTCCACATATTCACGGGGCCGGTGCTCAACCTGGGCTTCTCCAACGACTACTACCTCACAAGCGAGGAGGTGGCCGGAATCAGGTATCATGAGTCTGGCTCAATGTACAGCGAGGACAACGGCCTCTTCCAGATGAACCGTTTCGACTGCGCCTGGCGTGTAGGCGTGGGATTCAACGTCCAGGACATCTTCATCGGATTCAGCGGGGATATGGGCATGGTCAATCTTGTCAGGCATAATCATGACGGCAAGCTGAAATACAGGGAAAACGCGTTCCATTTCACACTTGGCTATAATTTCTGAGAGAGGAGGCAATCCCCCCGCACTCTCCTTGACAAGCATTATTCAAACCCCATCAGGAGCCTTCGCCACATAAGCGGAGGCTTTTTTCATCATTTTTCCATTTTTTAGCCCTTTAATTTTGTCAGTCGAAATAAATGGATTAAATTTGCAGAGAAGTCCGTCGGCTCACACTTGACGGAGATCGCGACTTCGAAGTTTCATAATATAAAAAAACAACCATACATGAAAAAACACAATTTTTATGCTGGTCCGAGCATCTTGAGCCAGTACACCATCGAGGAGACGGCCAAGGCCATCCACGATTTCGCAGGCACAGGCCTGTCAATTCTTGAGGTATCTCACCGCAGCAAGGAGTTCCAGGCTGTTGTCGACGAGGCTGTTGCCCTGTTCAAGGAGCTTCTTGAGATTCCCGAGGGCTACCACGTGCTCTTCCTCGGCGGCGGCGCAAGCACCCAGTTCTACATGGTGCCTTTCAACATGCTCGAAAAGAAGGCTGCTTATGTCAACACCGGCACATGGGCAACCAACGCCATCAAGGCTGCCAAGTTCTTCGGAGAGGTTGACGTGCTCGCAAGCTCCGAGGAGTTCAACTTCAACCGCATCCCGAAGCTGGGAAAGGATTATACAATCCCCACAGACTGCGACTACTTCCACTACACCTCCAACAACACCATCTACGGTACGGAGACACGTGTGGACCTCGACAGCCCCATCCCCATGGTATGCGACATGAGCTCCGATATCTTCTCTCGCCCTGTTGACGTATCAAAATACGCCATCATCTACGGTGGTGCCCAGAAGAACCTCGCTCCTGCCGGCGTTACTTTCGTAGTTGTGAAAGAGGACGCTCTCGGCAAGGTGAGCCGCGCTATCCCCGCAATGATCGACTACCGCACCCATATCAAGAAGGGCTCGATGTACAATACTCCCCCGGTGCTTCCCATCTACTCCGCTCTCATGACGCTCCGCTATTACAAGCAGATCGGCGGCATCAAGGCTATGGAGAAGCTCGACCTCGAGAAGGCTGCCAAGCTCTACGAGGAGATCGACCGCAACAAGCTCTTCCGCGGCACTGTGGCTACAGAAGACCGCTCGATCATGAACGTTTGCTTCGTGATGAACCCCGACTATGTTGACCTCGAGAAGGAGTTCGCTGACTTCGCTTCATCCAAGGGTCTCGTAGGTATCAAGGGCCACCGCTCGGTAGGCGGTTTCCGCGCATCCCTCTACAACGCTCTTCCCATGGAGAGTGTAGACGCCCTCATCGCTGCCATGAAGGAATTCGAGGCAAAACACTAATCATCAACAAGCAAAAGATTTCATATCATGAAGATATTGGTTTTCACAGAGAAACCCTTCGCTCCCGCTGCCGTAAAGGCTATCTCCGACGTTATAAACGCTTCGGGCAACGAGCTTGAGCTCGTGGAGCGCGGCACACGCGACGACCTTCTCAACGCTGTGAAAGAGGCTGACGGCCTTATCGTCAGAAGCGACGTAATCGACGCAGAGGTAATGAACGCTGCCCCCAACCTCAAGGTTATTGTACGCGCCGGCGCCGGCTACGACAACATCGACCTCAAGGCTGCCACAGAGCACGGCATTTGCGTGATGAACACTCCCGGCCAGAACTCCAACGCTGTTGCCGAGCTCGTATTCGGCATGGTTGTCATGATGTGCCGCAACCAGTATAACGGCACCTCCGGCTCCGAGCTCAAGGGCAAGTCCCTCGGAATCTATGCGTTCGGTCAGGTTGGCCGCAACGTGGCACGCATCGCCAAGGGCTTCGACATGAAAGTCACCGCTCTCGACGTTTTCGTTCCCGATGCAGTGATTGAGGCTGAGGGTGTAACTCCCCTTCACGATGTCAACGAGCTCTTCTCTCAGAATCAGTTCGTATCACTCCACATTCCGGCAACTCCCGCCACCAAGCACAGCATCGGCTATGACCTGGTGATGCGTATGCCCAAGAACGGTGTCCTTATCAACACCGCCCGCAAGGAAGTGATCGACGAGCCCGGTCTCATCCGTGCCCTCGAGGAGCGTCCCGACCTCCGCTATGTCTCCGACATCAAGCCTGAGTCTGCCGAGGAGTTCGAGAAGAAGTTCGCTGCCCGCGTATTCTTCACTCCCAAGAAGATGGGTGCCCAGACCGCCGAGGCTAACTTCAACGCTGGTGTGGCCGCTGCCGAGCAGTCGATAGCTTATCTCAAAGACGGTTGGAACAAGTTCCAGGTCAACAAATAAGCTTGCAGCGTAAGCATTAACACAAAGCCCCGCGAATCAAGATTCGCGGGGCTCTTTTTTCTTATTTTCCTTATTTGCATCGGCTTATGAGCCGAACGAGAGAGTCCTTATAGATTCAGCAGACGGAGAAATTCCTCACGCATCTGGGGTTCGGATGCGAAACGTCCGGTATAGTCGAAGGTTGTGGTATATGACTCCTGTTTCTCCACGCCACGCATCTTCATACACATATGTGCCGCCGTACATGCCACTATGACTCCATCGTTGGGAAGCATTCTGTCGAGCAGACTGCATACCTGCGACGTCAGACGCTCCTGCACCTGGAGCCTGCGCGCGAAATTGTCGGCTATGCGTGCGAGTTTCGACAATCCTATCATCTTCCCCTTGGGCAGATAACCTATCGCCATCTTACCGAAAAAAGGAAGTATATGATGCTCACACATACTGTAGAACTCAATGTCTTTCACAATGACTATCTGTGACCCGGCATGCTCGAAGACAGCCTGGGTGGCTATCTGCTCCGGATCCTGACGGTAGCCGGAAGTTATGTCGAGCATGGCCTTGGCTGCTCTGACGGGCGTCTTCAACAACCCCTCTCTCTCCGGATCCTCCCCTACCAGGCGCAGGATCTCTCTGTAATGTGAAGCTATCTCCTCTACAAGCTTCTCGTCATGTTGCTCTTTACGTGCCAATGCGTTTTATCTTTTTTATCGATTACTGTCTGTTTGATATTAGTATAAGGAGGCCTAATCATACCTGTGGCTGCGGCCTCATTGCTTTATGACCACAATCTTACACTTCACGACCCTCATTTCCGAAGCGAAAGACGGGAACGCCCTCTTGAGTTCGCTCAAAGCCTCGCTCGCCTCCTGCTGGGTGCGGAAATTGCCGACACGCGTATACCAGCTCGGTGATTGGGAGAAGGTGTAGACCTGACCACGGTATTTTGGAAACTTTGCAAGCACGGCGCTGCCGCGGGCCTTGGCCCGAGCCTCAAGCGACCCCTGGTTGCGTCCGTCGCTGAAGACCTGGATTCTATAGCCGGTCATCTTGTTGATTCCCGGCTTAAGATGCTGGTTTTGCCGCTTGGGCGTCTCAACCGGAGTCAGTATCTGGTCGAGTATCGGCTGGGGAATGTCGATCACGACGTTGCCGTTCGACTCCTCCATTATCGTCGTCACCGGATCATCCGGTTCCGACTCTGTCTGGGCATATGACGCCGGAATCGCTCCCAGCGATAGTATCAGCATCCATATGCCCGGGCGCCTTGCGCTTGTTAATATCGACATGCAGTAATGATTTGATGTTACTCCGCGCCATATGTTGTATCGGCGCGGAGTATTGACATTTCAGTTATATTTCTCAATCGAAGGCCTCGATGATGCCCATGAAGCTGTCTGCCTTGAGGGCTGCGCCACCGATAAGGCCGCCGTCTACGTCTGGTTTTGCGAAAAGCTCCTTCGCGTTGGTGGGCTTGCAGCTTCCGCCGTAGAGAATCGACGTGTTGTCGGCAAGCTCCTTACCGTATTTCTCGGCAATCACGCTGCGGATATGGGCATGCATGTCCTGGGCCTGCTCGGCCGTGGCGGTCTTGCCTGTGCCGATGGCCCATACAGGCTCATAGGCTATGATTATCTTTGCGAAGTCGGCAGGCTCCAGGCTGAAGAGCGCCTCCACCTGGCCTTTGACTACCTCGTTGAAGCTGCCGTTCTCTCTCTCCTCGAGCACTTCGCCCACGCAGAAGATCGGGGTCAGACCGTTGGCAAGGGCAAGCTTCGTCTTTGCAAGAAGCTGCTCGTTGTTCTCGCCGAAATACTGACGGCGCTCGCTGTGGCCGAGTATCACGTGGTCAGCGCCCGTAGACTTGACCATGGCTGCGCTCACCTCGCCTGTATAGGCGCCTTTCTCATGCTCGGAGCAGTTCTCGGCGCCCAGACCCATGACGCCCTCGTCGATTACGCCCTTCACTGCCACCAGGTGGGTGAAAGGTACGCAGATCACTACATCGCAGTTGGCCTTCTTTCCTTTGAGAAGACCGTTGATTTCATTGGCAAGCTCGACACCCTCCTCAAGAGTGGTGTTCATTTTCCAGTTGCCGGCTACAATATTTTTTCTCATCGTCTATAAATTTTGAGTGCATTGCACCTCTATGTTTCAGAATGCAAAGTTAATCCTTTTATACATCAACTCAAAATATTTTTGGTTTCATTCACATTCCAGACCCTTCTTTACCATATATTCACCCGCAAATCGTGTCCCGGAGATTGCGGCAGGCGTCTTCAAGAAGGTCAAGCACAAGCTCGAAACCCTCCGCACCCTCATAATAAGGGTCTGGCACGTGGTCATAGCGGGTAGCCAGGGAAAAGAATGCCGACATAGGGATTATCTTCTCCTCCCCCTCGATATCCGGAGCCATACGACGCAGGTTAAGGATATTGGAGGCATCCATACCGACTATGAGGTCAAAGTGCCTGAAATCCTCCCCGCATACCTGACGGCAACGGTGGGTAAGCTCATATCCCCGCCTTCTTGCATGGATACGCATCCTATCGTCGGGAAGCGAACCTATGTGGTATCTGCCTGTCCCGGCCGAGTCAAACTCCCACTTCTTGCCGCAACCGTTCTCTTCTGCGACAGAACGCATTACCTCCTCTGCGGCAGGGCTGCGGCAGATATTGCCAAGACACACGAACAATATCTTTATCTCCTTCTTTCCCCTGAGCCTCTCGACAGCGGCCCTTACCTTGGAATCCTAAATATCTATCTTCATTTCCTAATTCTTTTTATTATTATCTTGCATGGCGGCGCGGAAACATCTTGCGCATTCGCAACAGGACCTTGTCGATCGGATCGGCAACTACCACAAGCGTGGTCGCCACAACTATGAGCAATCCTCCGGCAAGCTCACGCGCCGTTATTGACTGTCCGAGAGTCACGACACTCAGGACAACAGCTGTCACAGGCTCCAATGCCCCGAAAATGGCGGTAGGTGTTGACCCGATGCAATGGATGGCTATGGTGGTGCAGCTGAGCGAGACCACTGTCGGCAACACCGACAGGCAGCCAAGGTTTATCCAGTCGGCATTATGACTCACAGGAGTGAACGGAGTGCCTATGCATAACATGAAGATAAAGACCATGCTTCCGAACAGCAGCTGCCAGAACAGAAGCGTCAGAGTAGGAATCCGCTGTACCCTCTTCGATACGTTCGTCATGACAAGATATATGGCGTAGGTAAGCGACGACATCATCACGAGCAGCACTCCCATTCCGCTTATAGAAACTCCTTCGGGCGCACGGAGCAGCAGGATCAGTCCGGCCCCCATCACTACAAGGCATATCCCGGTGGTGGCCCGGAAACGTTCATGGAAGATAAATGTCATCAGAAGGGCCACCATGACAGGATATACGAACAGCAGTGTCGAGGCAATTCCGGAGTTCATGTAATTGTAAGAAGCGAACAAGGTGAGCGAGGAAATGCCCATCAGCACTCCGAGAATAGCAAGCGGGGTCAGGTCTCGCCTCTCCACACGCAGCGAATGTCCTCTCAGCAACACCATTGCCGCCAGAAGCGGCAACCCCATGGCATAGCGGAAGAGCAAAACCGTGTTCGGATTCATACCGTGCTCGTAGAGAGGCACGGCGAATGCCGGGTTCGTTCCATAGGTAGCGGCTGCAAGCGCCGCCAGCAGATATCCTTTCATCTTCATGACTGCAAAATTAATAAAAATCATTAACTTTGTAATCCAGATTTCCTGCTGCTTGTTTAACTATCATATTAACAACTTATTATGAATCGTGACAATATTGATTTCCGTAATGGTGAGATAGGACGCCTGTTCCGTTCGCTCTTTTTTCCGACCCTCGTGGCAATGGTCTTCAACTCCGCATTGAATATATGCGACGGAATGTTTGTAGGCCATGGTGTCGGGCCCGACGCCCTCGCTGCAATCAACATTGTGGCACCTTATTTCATGCTGTGCATCGGCATCGGCCTCATGTTCGGGTTCGGTGCCTCTGTGATAGGCAGCATCCGTCTCTCGGAAGACAATGTGAAGGCCGCGCGCATAATAATGACCCAGGCGTATCTTGCTGGAGCCGTGATCTTTGCGATAGTCATAGCCCTGACGCTCATTTTCACTGATGAGATCCTGTATCTTCTTGGAAGCAGCGACAGACTCATCGACCAGGCACGCTCCTATCTGCTTTGGCTTCTCCCGGGATTCTTTTTCTTCTACCTCCAGTGTGTGGGCATGATGCTCGTGCGCCTCGACGGCTCGCCGAAATATGCCATGAGTGTACAGATTGTGGCGGCCGTTCTGAATATATTTCTCGACTGGCTGATGGTGTTTCCCCTCGACATGGGCATCAGCGGTGCCTCCATCGCCACATCCTTCTCTTGCATCGTCGGAGGAACGATGGTGCTTGTCTATTTTATCTTCTTTTCCGATAAGCTGAAGTTCTACAGGCTGAAGCGCACTCGCAAATCCCTGATGCTGACTCTGCGCAATATAGGATACATGAGCAGAATCGGTTTTGCTACGTTCCTCTCTGAAATAGCGATGGGAGGAATGATGGTGACGGGAAACTATATGTTCCTGCAGAGGCTTGGTGAGGCCGGAGTCGCGGCGTTCAGCGTAGGCTGCTATCTCTTCCCGATCATTTTCTCCATCAGCAATGCCGTGGCCCAGTCGTCGCAACCCATCATCAGCTTCAATTACGGGGCTCACGACATGACGCGTGTCTTCAAGGCCCTCAGGCTCGCTTTGGAAACTGCCACACTATGCGGCCTGCTGATCTCGATATGCATGTGGACCGGCTCACCGTTTCTCGCAGCAATATTTCTCCCGGCCGAGACCGAGGCTTTTGCAATAGCGGCCGACGGATTGCCGCTTCTCGGTCTCTGCTCCTTATTTTTCGCCGTCAACATCACCTTCATTGGCTATTATCAGAGCACGGAGCGCGTGGTGGCCTCCACCGTCTATTCCATGCTCCGTGGAATTGTATTCGTGATTCCTGCTTTTATTCTCCTTCCTTACGTTTTCGACGACAACGGTCTGTGGCTGGCCGTTCCCTCCGCGGAACTCATTACCATGGTTATAATAATCGCCGTCTACCTCAATGGCAAACGGCGGTTGGCCAGAAGCTGACGCATTGCGTCCGGCAGCTCGCTCATGCTCCCTGCGATTTATATTTATGGTGTAGCATGACGAAACATATCAGCCCGATGAGCGCGAACGGTATCCCTATCAATGCAGGCGACGCGAGGCCGAGACCCTTATGGATGGCGAATCCTCCGATGGCCGCGCTGCAGGCGTTGGAGACGTTGAACGCTATCTGTATGCCGGCGCCCCCGAGCATCTCGCCCCCCTGGGAAAAACGCACGATGAGGAATTGCGGCGGTCCGCCGATACCGAACAGGCCGGCGCTCGCGATAAAGGCAAGCATAAGCGACGCCACTTTGTAATCGACACAAAAATATGTGGCGTCCATGACAGCCACAAGCATTGCGGCTATCGAGGCGCTTACCATGCCGGGATAATACCTGTCGGCAAGTTTACCGGCTATGAAGTTGCCTACCACCATGCCGACGCCGATAAGCATCATGATCCAGGTCATGTCGGCAAGCGTGAACCCGGTGATGCGCGTCATTATCGGGCTAACATAGCTCAGCCAGCAATATACGCTCGCCTGGCCGAAAAATACGCCTCCATATATCAGCCAGGGGGCACTTGACCTGAGGAACCGGAACTGCCCCTTCAATCCGGTGTCGGGAAGAGCGTCGAGCACAGGAACCCAGCTGCGTATGGCAATGACGGCAAACAATCCGAAAAGGGCCACCAGGGCAAACGCCCATCTCCAGGCAAGGAGATTGCTGATGAATGTCGCTGCCGGCACACCAATCACATTGGCCACCGTCATACCTCCTATCATCACCGCCACCGCTGCCGCGCCATGCCCCTTGGCGGCCAGACGTGTACAGACTATCGAGCCGCATCCGAAAAACGCGCCATGGGGCAATCCGGAGATAAAGCGGGCACAGAGAAGGGTATAGAACTCCGGCGCAATAGCAGCGAAAGTATTGCCGGCGGCTATGACCGACGCTAAAATCAGAAGTACTTTTCGCAGAGGGAGTTTCCTCATGACGATGAGAAGCGGCGCACCGACAGCCACTCCGAGCGAGTAAGCCGAAATCAGATGTCCGGCGGTGGAGACCGGGATGTGCAGCTCATCCGAGACATCACTGAGGATACCCATCATGCTGAACTCAGCTATTCCAAGAGCGAAAGTCCCTATCGCCAAAGCCACAAGGCTAAGTTTTGTCTTCATCTATCACTCTATTACATTATTTTGACCTTATTATAAACGTCCTGTCCCCCGTTTATTGTCTTCCCGATAATATCCATGAACGGAACACACAATATATCAACGCATTATCCGTTTTACAGGGAAACGGCCTCAGGTACCCGATACCTAAGGCAACTAATATAAGCCCACTTAAACTTAATTCTATGGTGCAAAATATAAAATCGCGGAAAGCGGCTCTCTTCAAGACCGCAGCTTCCTTGCTTGCCATCTCATCTTTGGCCATGTCCACATTTCTTTCAGGCTGCCGACACGAATATGATTGCGAGCTCCAGGAAATCCATCTTTCCATGTATGATTTCAGCGGAAAGACCCCGGAATGGTGATTTCCGGCCTCT
Source organism: Porphyromonadaceae bacterium UBA7087 (assembly GCA_002493515.1). Classification (GTDB taxonomy): domain Bacteria; phylum Bacteroidota; class Bacteroidia; order Bacteroidales; family Muribaculaceae; genus Lepagella. Next base: position 26,618 of record DKYZ01000084.1, read on the forward strand.
CCATGAACCATAACGCCTTAATGCTCTCTGGAAGCCTGGTGCCCTCAAAAGACGATATGACATTCAATCCCGTCTACAATATCAATCCGCAGCTTGAATATGTCAAGGTGGTCAGACTTGACGATTCCAAGAGCGAGCAGGATGTCTCCAATCTATTCAATGTCCTTCCCAACGGCATAATGAGCGATATTCAGGTGGATCTTGGCAAGAACAACGGACATACCATATCATACCTGAAAGGCATCTCCGAGTTTTACCTGCAACCCAAGACTCCACTGGACCCAGGAAAGTATGCATTCATAATTGTCGGAGTAATGTCCGACGGCTCAGAATCGCGAAGCAACATCGGGATAATAACTCTCACAAACGATTGACGACATGAAACCGTTTTACCCACTGCTTCTGTCATTCGCTCTCGTGCCGGGCGTGTCATATGCGCAGAGAAATGACACCCAGTCTATCGGTTTCTCCATGGGAGGGCCTGTATATCCCTTGTCAAAAGGGAGCCATATATCTACAATGGGCATATTCGGAATTTCTTACTCCCGGAACATCAAGCCGACCTGGCAGCTATGTGGAAAAATCGAGTCGACAAACTGGGTTTATGAAATCGGAGACGACTGGAAATACCCGATAACGTTAGGATCGGATGAGGATTCCCCCCTGACATTCCATCAGTTCGCAATCGAACCCCAGATCGGAGCAAGATATTGTCTGACATACAAGAAATTCAGCTTCATGCCGGGAGTCTTCATCGGGTTGGAGATACCGTTCAGGTCAAGAAAGACACTCTATGTCAAGGATTACGGTTCAAGCGAAATATACAGGAATATCTCCCGGTTCGAAAACAACAGGGTTGCGCCAACCATATCGGCATATCTGAGGTTCTCTTTGCGTTGCAGCCGGTGTATTTCCCTCGCTCTTGAGGCCGGCTACCACCAGTCGTTCGCCAGAAGAGAGTTCTCATCCACAGTGACTCCGCTTTTCAGACCGGAGGATGTGGTCAGCACGATAACAGCCACAAAAACCGATATCCTGCGAATCCCTGTCGCTCTTAGCCTCGATATTCATCTATAAACATTTACGGGGCTCCGGAATAGATTCCGAAGCCCCGTAATATCGGTCTGGCACAATGTGTCAGTCAAGCTTGAACGACACAGGAAGGTTGAAGTAGCAGGCCACGGGCTTGCCGCCTACCTTTCCGGGAGACCATTTCGGCATATTCTTCACGACTCTCACGGCCTCTTTGTCAAGAGAAGGATGAACACCCTTCGCAACGGTGACGTCACCAATGCGGCCATCCGCCTCGACGACAAACTTCACAACGACTCTGCCCTCTATCTTCTCCTTCTGGGCCTCTTCCGGATATTTCAAGTTCTTGCACATAAAATCCATCATGGCTGTCATCCCTCCGGGATACTCCGGGAGAGTCTCCACTGCCGTATGTATCTTTTCCTCTTGCGAGGTAGCGCCATTTTCACTAACTTTGCTCTCCGAAACGGCCGCGGCCACCGGAACACCGGCATCCGACGCATCACGAAGGGTTGTTGCCACGGCCGGTATGTCGGCCACGAGGAGCGCGGCGCCCAATGCCGGCACCAGCGCCAGCCCGCGCCAAAGGCTGCGGGACGATGGTTTTTTCTTACACATCATGGTGATTCTGTTTTTTAGTTTACTATGATTGAAGCTGTTGGCAACCGACGGGAATCTCTTGCCGACAGCTCTTTTTATCAACATCATCTGATAGCGGCGGCCATCAAAGCCTTCTCTCATCACGGCCTCGTCGGCCTCATACTCATGCACGGCCCTGAGCTCCTCGCGCATGAGCCATGACGCGGGGTTGAACCACTGCACCATGCACACTGCCTGGGCAAACATCAGGTCTATCCAATGGCAGGAGGCAAGATGACGGCTCTCATGGCTCAGCAATGCCCCCAGCGACTCATCGCCACTTTCATAGTCATCTCTCGACAGGATTATGTAATGCTTCCAGCTGAATGGTGCAAGCGTATTATCGTTTGTGACAACCAGGGTCCACTCACCTCTCTCCATTTTCTCGCCTCTCTTTATCAAGGAATGCAATCTGAAGTATGCCCCTATCCATCCTGCCGCCACGACTGCCATTCCTATGATCCAGATAAGCAGGGCAATCGACATTATTATGTACGAAACCGACGTTTCACCATTTGCCGGTGTCACTGCCGCCGCGAAATCGAAATTCACATCTATAACGCCGGTCTCCTTTGCCACTCCCAGATATTTCAACTGCCCTGTCAATGGGAAGAACAACAGACTGATGACATAAATGCCCAGTAGCGCCAAACGGTCATACCACAAAGGGCAGCGTCTGGCCATACACCATTTATATCCAAGATAAAGAACGGCAAGAACTATCGAGGAAGCGAGTGTGTAGGAGAATATCTGTCCGATCATATCGAGCCTCCTTTCCTGTCCGAGTCATCCCGGGAGTCTACGTCCTTACCCTTCTCCACCATATCTATTATCTCCCTGAGTTCATCAACCGAGATCTTCTCCTCCTCCACCAACGCCGATACAATCTTCTTGTAGGAGTTGCTGAAATAATTGGCTACCACATCCGCCAGGCTCTTTTCGCGAAAATCCTCCCGACGGGCCACCGCCCTGTAACGGTAGGTGGTTCCGAAGGCCTCATGCTCCACATATCCCTTGGACTCAAGATTCCTCACCGTGGTGGAGAGTGTGTTGAAATGCGGCTTGGGCTCATCGCTCAGCTCCACCATCTCACGCACAAAGAGGGGACCGTGTTCCCAGAGCATCTGCATTACGCTCCGCTCCCTTTCCGCAAGTATCGCCGGTTTCCTTCCTGCTTTCATATCATTCGATTTAAGTTTGACACCGCAAATTTAGCAATTAATTGATTAGTTTTCAAACTATCCAATTAGTTTTAATGTTAATAATTGTTAATTTGAGATATTTTATAGCACATGAGATATTTTTCAGCACGAAGGCATAGAAACCAAGAAGCGTTTTAGCCGACAAAACTTATTTTACAGCGAAGTAGCCGAAAGGATGTATCCTTTCTTCTTGATGGAGGTGATTGCGACAGACGGGTCTGTCAGCAGTCGCCGGATATAGGTTATCTGGACGTTGAGGGCAAGGGAGTTGGAATAGCTCGCGTCACCCCATATCCTTTCAAGAATCAAGTCACGCTCTACCGGTTTCCCGAGATTTTCCGCCAGCATCTGCAAAATCTCGGTCTGGCGCACTGACAACGAATGTGTCTCTCCCTTAAAAGTCAAGGAAGACAGATTTGGTCTGAAAACAGTTTCTCCAAGCTGATATTCGATATCCTGATCCACCGTCATGCTTTCGAACCGCTCATTGATTCTGGCAATCAGCTCCTCCGGATAGAAGGGTTTGGGAATGTAATCGTTTCCCTTCAGCGAAAAACCATGCAGACGGTCAACCTTGTCAGTGCGGTCGGTAAGAAAGAAGATTATCACCCGCTTATCCTTCTCGCGTATGATTCTTGCCATCTCGAAACCATTCAGCTCCGGCATATTGATGTCGAGCAATATAAGGTCGGGACGCTCCTCACGGTACATCTCCAGCCCAACCTTGCCATTGTTTGCATATACGACGGCATAACCCTCTGCCTCGATAAAACGTTTGAGCAGCATCGAGTTCCTGAGGTCGTCGTCCACCAAAAGTATCTTGATCGATTTCTTCATTGCGGTAACGTTATTGTGAAGCAAGTGCCCCTCCCTTCAATACTTTCAACTGATATTTCCCCTCCGTGGGCCTCAATAAGAAGTTTTACATACGCCAGACCGAGACCCATGCCGGGCTGTTCACCAGCCGACGCCTTTCCCCGGTAGAAACGCTTGAATATATGCTTGATATCGCCGGACGGAATTCCGTTGCCGTTATCACTTACCATAAGCTCCACGAATCCCTCTCTCTCTCTTGCCGAAGCATTTATCTCCACAGACACCCCGGAATATTTCACAGCATTCTCCACAAGATTATTCAAAATATTATAGAGGTGGGAACGGTCGGCAGAGACCACGAGCTCCCGGTCGATACCATTGCTGACCGTAACTTTCTTATCTGCCGGCGACACTATGGCAGATGCCACTGCCTCAAAAAGATCATGAAGATTGACGCTCTGGATGTTCAGGGGAATCTGCTCCACATTATTGAAAGTTATGTCGCGAAGCTTTGAGAAATAAGACGAAAGATTGTCGAGCGCATTGCGGGTCTCAGCCAGAATCTCTTTTCTCACCTGCGTGTCGCCCATCATCCGCTCGTTGTCAAGACCTGAGACACACATCTTCAGAGTGGAGATCGGGCGTTTCAGCTCATGTATCATGGTAGTGATGAAGCCATTGCGCATCCTGTCCAGGCGAGACAGTTTCAGAACCGTTGAGAATTGCAGCGCAAGGCAGACGATAAGCAGCACGGACACCAACAATGATATTATAAGCGTCTGCCACATTCCGGGCAGAACGTCAAGAGGATTGATTCTGCTTACGATAATGGCAGTAAGACCCTGCAACTGGGAATAGGGTATCGTCAGCGACACCTCGGGAGAAAATACCGATTTATGATTCTCTATTTTGGTCCGCCAGATCGTGCTGTCGGCCTTATGCAAGGTTATGTCAGCCCTGATGCCCTCTTTTCTTAACAAAGAGTCGATTCCGTCGGCCCGGAACGGGCATTTCCGCTCGACATTCACATTATTCGTAGCGCTCCATGCCTCGTTTTCATCCCTGGCTCCGGAGGCATCAAATACCGCCGAGTCGGCTGGCTCTTCCATTTGTTGCTGGGCCAGCTCCGCCGCCTTCGCCTTCTGCTCAGCCGTCAGTGGCGTACCCGGCTCCAGACCGAGCAGCTCATGGGCCGAAAAGAGATATGTATATATTCTGGCAGTGCGGGTCGTCTTTACAGTATCCCCGTATTCCTGCTGTAGTGAGAATGCCGGCAAAGAGAAAGCATCGGCTCCGTTTCCTCCCTGCTTCAGAGAATCTGTTCGTGTGTTTGACGTCTTCTCACGAATTGACTTATAGTCGTCAACACACTTCAAAATCTTTTCTGTCAGATTACGCTCATAGTCACTCAGCGCAAACTCATAGCGCCCATACAGCCAATAGACCTGCATCCCCAGGAATGCGAGGATAGCCACTATGGTGATTATGTATAATGTCTTTATCCGTCTTTCCATACCGCAAAATTACTAAAACACCGTCGATTATAATGCCTGTGTGCCAAGCTATTTTCTTGACAGTAATAATTTAGTAATAATCCCATAATGTTTGAGTAATGATTATTTTCGGCGTGAGGGGAAATAACGGTGTAACTTTGCGGCGTGAAACAAAAACAACAAAATACCAACGATATGAAGAAAACATTTTTTATCCTCGCCCTAATGGCCGTCACGGCCACCATCACCACTGCCAGGACAGTGCGCCGACAGCTCAGCATCTTCCAGTCTTCCGTGCCGGAGACCGAGACTCTCGCTCCGGAGAACATGGAGTTTGTCTACGACTACCGCTTCTGCGTGGACACCACCGGAGCCTTGAAGGAGAACTATGACAGCGACAACATGCTGCTCCAGATTGGTCCCGACGGCCTGTCGAAGTTTTCCAGCTACAAAAACCTCACCGTTGACTCAATTCTCATGCGCTCCACCCAGGAACAGATTGCGGACGCCGCCAAAGAAGGCAAACTCAGCACGGGCGAGTTCATGACAATCTTCAAGAACTATCCTGCGGCGGGAATACTCACCCACACCGAGAAGATATGTCAGGACTGGTTCCGCTATGATGAGGAGATGCCCTCGCTCGACTGGGAACTGACCGACTCGGTCACAAACGTGCTCGGTTACGAGTGCCGAAGCGCGCGCTGCAATTACCGTGGCCGCAAGTGGACGGCGTTCTACACCGAGGATATTCCGTTGATGGACGGCCCATGGAAACTACACGGTCTTCCCGGCCTGATCATGAAGGCATCGGATGCGGACGGACATTACACATTCGAGTGCATCGGCATAAAATCGAAGGCAGACCGTCCCATCACCATATATAAGGTGCCGTTCAACAAGACAGACCGGAAGGGTTATTATGACGCGAGACATCGCTACGAGGTAAATCCATATACCTACTATGAAGCGACCACAGGAGGGCATATTACCGTCACTGACGGAGCCGGCAACCCTACCCTCGACGCATATGATCCGATTGAATTGCCATACGACTATCTCGAAACAGACTGGAAGAAATGAACAGATACAGTTTTTTCATACTTTGCATGCTCCTCGGGCTGCTGTCGACCTCGGCAGCAGTGCCGGGTGAACTGCGCGGCATCGTTACAGACGCCGATACCGACGAACCCGTGGTCGGATGCATCGTGAAATCAAAAGGAGCCTTTACCTCCACCGATAAAGAAGGACGCTTTACCATAAGCCCTAAGGAAGGCGCAGACTCAGTGTCATTCCGCTTCATGGGCTATGAATCACGTTCCCTGCCCATAACCGCAGACTTCTCGTCCGTACGGCTGAAGCCGAAAGCCACACAGCTTAAGGATGTGATCGTGGAGGCTCCGGATATTTACGCCAACGGGGATACTTTGGTATTCAATGTGGCGAAATACGCCAACGCAAAAGACAATGCCATCATCGACGTCATCAAGCGTCTTCCCGGCATCAAGGTCGAGGAGGACGGCACAATTAAATATCAGGGGAAGCCTATCAATAAGTTCTATCTCGACGGCAATGACTTCATCGGCGGCCAGTATGGGCTTGCCACCAACAATATCTCCCACAAGGATGTGGCCTCAGTTGAGGTGATGGAGAACCATCAGCCCGTGAAAGCCCTCGAAGGGATTGAATTCCCCGAGGAGGCCGGTATAAACCTGAAGCTGAAAGAGGATGCCCGAAGCCGCTGGGTAGGTGTGGCACAGGCTGCCGCCGGTATACAGCCGTTTCTTTACGACGGTTCGCTCTACACCATGCGCATCGCTCCCAAAAATCAGAATATCATAACTCTCAAGGCTGACAACACCGGCTGGAATCCTGCAAACGAGATACAGGAACACGACTTCAGCGACATGTTCTCCTCAGACTACTCCCCGACCCTCTGGCCGGAATATATCTCAGCCGACATTATAGACGCTCCGCTTTCGGAGAAGCGTACCCGAGACAATCTTTCATGGCTTGCCAACGCTATTACGGCATGGAAGGCGGGCGACACATCGATGCGTATCATACTCAACTATATGGGTGACCGCCTCGATTATAATTCGGGGGTGACAACAGATTATTTCAGCGACCAGATACCTGCATTCATCCAGAATAACTCGCAACGGACGCAGACCCACGACGTTTCCGCCCAGTTCTATAGCGAGACCAACAAGCGCGGCTATTTCCTGAAGGAGAAGCTTACCCTGTCAGGCATCTGGGAAAAGTCGAGCTCTGCCATCACCGGTTCGTTTGACCTCTCACAACGCGTCAACCGAAAAAACTTATCGGCATGCAACGACCTGAAACTCGTGAAGCGCAACGACAAGAAACTCTTCACCCTGATTTCACGCAATTCATTCGAGCATCATCCGGACCATCTTATTGTGGCCGCCATCGAAGATGCGGCACAGAGTCTCGCCACAACCGATTTCCGCAGCACAACGGAAACAAAATTCGGAAAACTAACCCGTTTCTGGAAATATTATGTCTCCGCCGGTCTTGACCTCGACTACCACCGGATGAACTGCTCGCTTACCGGACTTGGAGAATTTGACAATGCCGGTATCCATGAGGCATTCCTGTCAAATCTATATGCCACTCCGCAGGTGGATTATGAACGCAATGGATGGAGAGCATCCTTCACCATGCCGTTGAAATGGCTCCATTACTCGGTAGCGGGACAGCACGACTACATCAACGCCTCGCCGCGACTATATCTGAAAAGACAGCTCTCGGCCAAGTCCGATTTCTCGGCTTCTGTCGCTTACCGTCTCGGCTCGCCGAAACCATATCTGAACATAACTGTGCCGGTACTTTCCGACTACCGCAATCTGTTCATAGCCGAAAACCCCGACAAATACTCGCAAGACGTTGCGGCAACAATCTCCTACCGCTATCGGAATCCGTTGAAGTCTCTGTTTTTCAATCTCTCGGCAACCTATAACCATAGCCGTAGCCAAATAATGTCAAACCAATTGTTTGTCGGGGATTTCATCGTTTCAACTTATGCCGACCGGCTTTATCACGCCGACACCTGGTATGCAAAAGGTGGATTCAGCAAAGGGCTCGGACACAGCAAGATGGTTGTCGGTTGCGATATCGATGCCTCTGTCTCGTCGGCATCTTCCATGCGCGACAATTCCGTAATACCGTATCGCCAGTTGACAGCAGGCCTGAAACCTTATTTCAAAGGGAGCATCTGCCGATGGCTCTCCGCAAACTATGAGGCAGCCTATGGTTTCTCAAGGCTCAAAATCGACAGCGAGACAAACGACTGTCATACCTTCCATCAAAACCTTTTCGCTACCATAATACCGAACGACCATGTTCAGTTCACTGTCAGTGCAGAACATTTCCTGACCCGTTTTCCCGAAGGAAACACCGCCAACCTCGTACTCCTTGACGCATCGGCGGTATGGCGTCTGAACGCAAAGGTACGCCTGTCGCTCACAGCCAACAACCTGCTCAACCGCCGCAATTACGAATACGTCAACTACGGCACCCTCTCCCGCTCCGAACACCGCTTCCAGCTCCGCCCCCGCAGCCTCCTCGCCTCCATCCAATACCGTTTCTGACAAACCAGGTTTCCGGCGGAACCTGATATAATCATCCCTTGGCATGTCGAATTGATTCGTCATGTCGTATTTACCATAAATACGTTCATTTGTTAAAACAGTCTTCACCCCAACGGGCTACATTATTTTCTATATATTCAGCGATTCTGTTTCCATCATGCGTGCCGCGAATCACGTGATCATTAAAACGCGATTGCCATCCGAACACAGCGTCAATACTCCTGGCATACTTTGTCACAACACCTTTCAACGAGTTTACATATCGGCTCAACGTAGGGACATGCCTCCGGCATGTTTCATGGGGCCGTTCATATGGATTGGGATTTCGCAGATCTGAGTCAAGGATGTTTGAGCCACATGCCGAAGGCGTGTCCTTATGGCTACATGCCGAAGGCATGTCCCTACGGGTGTTGACACATACAATCATGTGGAGATGGTTTGGCATTATCACATATAAAGGCACTTCTATCTCAGGGAAATATTTCGAGGCATTTATTAGTTGTTCGTTAAGGAATGAACCAATTGGGGAAAGCAACATCTGTCCATCGCGGATAGTTCCGAAGTAATGCATTTTGTTATGGGTGCATATGGTAATAAAGTAGATGCCTTCCTCATAATCAAAGAAGGCTGCTCGCGGTGTTTTACGATACTGTTCCTTGCCCGGAGCTTCCGTAGGGACATGCCTTCGGCATGTAGATTCTGTTGATGCATTGTCCGTTAGGACATGCCTTCTGCATGTTGCATCCGTTGATGTCCTTTTTGGTTTGGTCATTTCAATATTTGTTTATCCATTTCAACATGCCGAAGGCATGTCCCTACGTGTGACAGTCAACAATTTGTTTCTGTATACTCGTATTATTGTCCTGATTCACGGCATTCAGACTGCAAATATAGCAAATATTTGCCAAATTTGATTAACTTTGTGGGATTGAAACCAAAGAATAACCGACATGGCCGGCATAAGGCGTAAGCCAAGTGCGGCTGTATCTTTTGAGTATAAATTACTATGAGAGCATATGCATTATTGATTCCGGCTGTCCTGGCAGCCAGCTCCTTGCCGTCTTACGGACTGCCGCAAGGAAAGATTCCACCTGATGCGGTGTTTGTAAGCACAGACGCCGCCGCTGATATCGCAGATGGTTCCATCGAACGTCCGTTCCGCAGTATCGAGCAGGCCCGGGACCACATAAGGACGATGAAAAGAAACAAGGGGCAACGGGCATCCATCTTCCTGCGTGAAGGAATTTACCATATCGACAAGCCGATAAAGCTTGACAAGGAAGACTCATACGTCACCATAATGCCCTGGAACGGAGAACGTGTGGAACTGACCGGGGGCAGAATCCTCGACAATGCCAAATTTCGGAAAGCCACCGTTGCTTCCGGAAAAAGATTCACATCAAAATCCCGTCTGAAACCCGGTATGGAACAAAAGGTATACGTCTACGATCTGAAGGGTGACGGCATTCCCGTTGGCGCAATACTCAAAAACGGCGGCGGATGGGATGCCAAAGAACTTCCTCCAGAACTGTCGGTTGACGGTAAAACCCAGACTCTTGCGAGATACCCCAACGGCGACAGTGATTTTCTCACCGGAAAAAACATCCGATGTCTTGATCAGGGCTCGGTGCCAAGAGATTTCATCGGGAAATCGCCATCACGGAGCAATGCCGAACTGTTGAGTATGAAATCACCTGTATTCCAGGCCACTTCACTTCCTGAAAACTCGCGTAAATGGGCAGCCCCCCATGGCAGAACCGACAACTCCAGATACGAGACCGACGGCTGGCTGTCGGGACGTTTCGCCGTGCTTTGGGCTGAAGACAACTGCCGCATAGCATCGCGCGACGGCGACGAGATCCGTTGCGAATACCCATCGATGTATGGCGTACATGGAAACAACATGAAACTCCGCGCCACAAATCTCCTCTGTGAACTTGACGAACCGGGAGAATACTACATCGACCGATTCAACGGCAACGACATACTTTACTATTATCCTGAGAACGGCAGCCTTGAAGGCAAGGAGATAATGCTCTCGACGTCCGACAACCTGATAATGGACATCGACTGGACCTCAGGACTGGAGATCGTTGACATCATATTCAGCGGCACTAAATCATCCGCGATGAATCTTAAGGACTGCGACAAGACGCTGATTGACGGATGCGAGTTCTACAACATCAGCAAAAACGCCGTTGAAATCGAAGACAACACCAAGCTGAATACTGCCAATGTCGTGTCAAACTGCCGTATTCACGACATGGGATACGGCGGCGTTTTATTATCCGGAGGAGGCAGAAAACAACTGCTCAGGAGCAATGACGTGGTCAGAAACTGCGAGATAAGCAATTTCTCACGTCTGAAATCCTACACGCCGGCCATCACCCTGCATGGCATGGGGCATACGGCGGAATACAACTATATCCATGACGCCCCGCATATGGCAATTCTGATAAAGGGCAACGACAACCTCGTGAGCCACAACAAAATAGTCAACACATGCAACAACACCGGAGACATGGCTCCGATATATCTGGGACGCGACCTGATGATGCTCGGCAACGAGATATCATACAACTATATCGAGAACGTCAATTCCGATACCAAGGAAATCTACGGAATTTATTTTGACGACAGTGCCTCAGGGGGCATCATACGCGGAAACGTCCTGAAAAACATAGGCGGTTCCGGAATACTTCCCAACAAAGGTTTCGGATACTACATCACCGACAACATCTTCATAGACATTCCCGGAAGCTATGTGCTTTTCTCTACCTACGGCACCCCGCAATGGAAACGGCCCGTGCCTAACGAACAGGATCTTAAGCACTCCTTCTACAACTGTATGGCCACAAAACAGGAATCGATTGAAGCAGGCGCGGCCGCTCCCACGGACGCAAATAACGGAACCTGGAACATTCCTGAGAATATAAGGAAATGGATAGAGCATTACGACAGCCTCTACAACGGGCTGCCCGATTATTCAAAGAAACTACGTTTCCGTTTCTCACTCGGAAAGAAATACTTCCCGGCTCCGGATAATTCCACCACAGCCTTCTCCGACCCCAACTCACTGCTGTGTGGCGCCAACATGACAATAATGCGCAATGTCACCGCCAACGCCGGAGACCTTACGATATTCAGAAGTCTTTATGGAGGCAGCAACTCATCTTACACCGATCCCGCCACATTCGACACATTCCGCTTCAGGACCGGAAACGAGGCCGATCTCAAGCTCGACCTGACGACCGGGAAAATCGCTATGGACAGCCCATTGGCCAAGGCAAAAGGATATGGACCGGAATGGATACGCCGATGGAACAAGAATTTCACCCTTTCCGGAATCGGCCCGCAAAAATAAATACGGTTGGGATAAGACAAGATGAGAGCGCCGGGACCATGAGGGTTCCGGCGCTCTCATCTTGTCTTATATATTCTGTCTGTATATCAGAACCAGCGAACGTATGCGAAGTCCTGACGGTGGGGAAGCTCCGGATTGTTGGGATACATACGCAGTGCGTAACGGAACATTCCGGCATTTCTTGCGGACGTCTTGAGGTCATACGTATATACCGTACCCTCGCGCTTTACCACCTTGAGTGCCTCACGCCCTATATACTCGCTGCCTCCGTCATGGTCGCGATAGAACACCATCTCGACTCCAATCGCGTCGCCAAGACCCTTGGTGTCGATCTTCGCACTTACCTCGAAAGGAGCGCCGGCATTGAGGGCCTTGCCTGCCTCGCCGTCCTCGATCTTGACATCAAGCACCTGCACCTGATCCCACTTCGAGGCCACCTCCTCTTTCCAAGCCACTATCTCGCGTGCTTTTGCGAAATTGTCGGCCTTCAGGCTGGCGGCACGCTTTGCCTCCGGCTCGTAAAGGCGGCTGATGTAGTCGTCAAGCTGACGCTTCATCGTGAAATGAGGAGCGATATGGCCGATGCTGCGCTTGATACGGTCGATCCACTCAGGGCTGTATCCCTTGTAGTTCTTGTTGAAATAGAGAGGAATGATCTCGTTCTCAAGCATTGTGTAGATGGTGGCGGCGTCAAGCTTGTCCTGCTGGCCCTGGTCAGTGTAGGTACGCTTGTCGGTAAGCGCCCAGCCACCGAGCTCGTCGAACTTGTAGCCCTCATACCACCAGCCGTCGAGCACGGAGAAGTTGAGAAGTCCGTTCATCTCCGCCTTCTCGCCGGATGTGCCCGAAGCCTCAAGCGGACGCGTAGGCGTGTTCAGCCAGATGTCGACTCCTGTCACAAGACGCTTGGCGACTATCATGTTGTAGTCCTCCAGGAATATGATCTTGCCAAGGAACTGCGGCATCTTCGAGATCTCCACGATTCTCTTGATCAGACCCTGGCCCGCGCCATCTGCAGGGTGAGCCTTGCCGGAGAAGACGAACTGCACGGGATATTTCTCGTTGTTGACTATCTTGGCAAGACGGTCAAGATCGGTAAAGAGAAGATGGGCACGCTTATATGTGGCGAAGCGGCGTGCGAAACCTATAATGAGCGCGTTGGGATTGATCTTGTCTACGATGCTTATCACAGCCGTGGGATCACCCTGGTTCTTGAGCCATTTCTCCTTGAAATCACGCTTAACGAAGTTGATGAACTTGTTCTTGAGCGTCATCCTCATGTTCCATATCTCGTCGTCTGGAACATCGAAGATGCCTTTCCATGCATCCGGGTTGCTCTGGTCCTCGAATACCTTCGGACCCAGCTTGTCGGCATAGAACGATTTCCATTCGGATGCCGCCCATGTGGGCATATGGACGCCGTTGGTGACGTATGTCACGTGCGACTCCTCGGGAGCGTAGCCCTTCCATACCCCGGCGAACATCTTCTTCGAGACCTCGCCGTGAAGCCAGCTCACGCCGTTGGCCTCCTGGCAAGTGTTGAGCGCGAACACGCTCATCGAGAAACGCTCGTTGGTATCGGGATTCTCGCGGCCCATGTTGATGAGGTCGGCCCAGGAGATTCCGAGCTTTGCAGGATACTCGCCGAGATACTTGCCGAGAAGCGACTCATCGAAATAGTCATGGCCAGCCGGCACCGGAGTATGCACCGTATAGAGCGAGCTTGCACGCACCACCTCAAGCGCCACATTGAAGGGAAGATGATCCTTCTGCACGTAATCCACGAGACGCTGGAGGTTGAGCAGAGCGGCATGACCCTCGTTGGCATGATAGATATCGGTGTGTATGCCGAGGCGGTTGAGCATATAGATTCCGCCGATGCCGAGCAGATACTCCTGCTTCATGCGGTTCTCCCAGTCGCCACCGTAGAGTTTGTGGGTGATCGGACGGTCGAACTCCGAGTTCATGTCGAAATCCGTGTCGAGTAGATAGAGCTTCATACGGCCGACGTTCACACGCCATACGTGGCAATAGATGATACGGCCCGGATAAGGCACCTCAAGAATCATCGGCTTGCCGTCCTCGCCGAGCACCGGCTCAATGGGCAGCTGCTCGAAGTTCTGGGGCTCGTAGTTGGCTATCTGCTGCCCGTCAAGCGAAAGCGACTGGGTGAAATAGCCGTATCTGTAGAGGAAGCCGACCGCCGTCATGTTGACGCGGCTGTCGGATGCCTGCTTGATATAGTCGCCGGCAAGCACACCGAGGCCGCCGGAGTAAATCTTGAGACAGTTGCAGAGACCATACTCCATGGAGAAGTAAGCCACCGACGGAATGTCGTTGCGCATAGGCTCCTTCATATAGTCCTGGAAAGAGCGGTATACACCGTCGATGCGGTCCATGAGAGACTCGTCTGCGATTATCTCCTTGAATCTCTTGTAAGACAATTGCTGTAGAAGCATCACCGGATTCTCCCCTACCGCGCGCCAGAGGTTGTGGTCAAGATCGCGGAAGAGATTCTTTGCCTCGCTGTTCCATACCCACCATAGGTTTTTTGAAAGCTCCTCAAGAGGCTTAAGCTCCTTGGGAAGCTCAGAGCTTACGGTGATGTTGCGCCAGGTAGGCTGATTAGTGTTGCTGACCTGTAGTTTCATCTTTTTTTCTATTGATTTTCGGCTGGCGTGGACTATTTCGGCATCTCTTGCCTCAAGCAGCCCAAAGCGGCGCCAGTCTTGTTAAAAACTCTTTATACTATTTATTGATACCAGTCTGTTTTATTTTTTCACGGGATTTAATGAAGCCGCCGGCGACCTCATTTCTTTTTCTCGCCGAGTCTGTAGTCACGACGCTTCATGGCCACATTGAACGCATCGTAATAATACTGTATGAAGTATTTCCAGTCGGCCTTGGCCGCTGTAGCGGCAGCAGCCTTCATCTCCTTCTCTCTTACAGAAGGTGTGGCTTCGGTGAAATCCTTTATTGTCGAGGCTATGGCGGCAGCCGCCTCCCCATAGTTGGAATCTGTACGCGGAATCACCCTGACACCCGACGTCAGCATGGAGTCTGACACGTCTGAAAGCACCCACTGCCCGAAGCCGGATTTATCGGTGGTGACAGTAGGGATGCCGAAAGCCACGCTCTCAAGAGGCGTATAGCCCCAAGGCTCGTAGTATGAGGGGAAGACGGTGAGGTCAAGGGCAGGAAGAATATCATAATATGAGATATCCACGATGCCGTCGTGCCCGTCGAGATAACAGGGCACATACACAGCCTCAACCCTCCCTTTAAGTTTACCTTCACCTTCAAGCTGGCCTAAACGACGGCAAATGCTGTCGTTGTCCTCATTGTTGAGACGATGGGTCATGTAATCCATCTCAGGCCTGATGTCGCCGTTGTCGTTGAGGTCGATAAGAAGGTCTCCGGCCGGCTCCTTTACCCAGGCGGCCACAAGAATCAACGCAAGCACGTCATGCGACGGATTCTCATCCTCAAGCCTGACCATGGAGTCGATGAAAAGATCAAGTCCCTTGTTGCGGTATTCGTTTCTTCCGGATGTCGCCACAAGGCACGTATCATCGCCAAACTCCCTTCCTTTCAATACCGATGCTATTCTCAGAAGTCTCTCGCGTCCCTCTTTGCGCAGCTTCTTATAATTCTTTGTGTCAGGAACGAAATCAGGCTCGAAACCGTTGGGCGTGACCACCTGCGGACGTATCTCAAGCAGCTGCTCACACTCCTTGGCCGTAAGCTCGCTCACAGCCGTGAAGCAGTCAGCCTGATGAGCCGCCGCCTTCTCCAGGGAGTGCTTCGACTCCATGTTGAGCTCTCTGGCCATCTGGTCGCCGTTGTATGACGTGAAGTAGTCATATAAAGGCTTGCCGTTTCCGCAGATGCTGCGGCCTATGCTCGTGGCATGCGTCGTGAAAAGGGTCGCGGCCCCGGGCATATGGAGCTTCAGATAAAGAAGGCCCATGGCCGTGGTCCATTCGTTGAAATGCGCGACTGTCTGCTCAGGCCGCAGGCCAAGATGAGACGTCAGCCCCATGGTCACCAGCGCCGTTGCCACTGCAAAGGCGCATCCTTCTGAATAATCGCCATAGGAATGCAGGGAATCCACCTGATACCATTTCCACATATCGCCGTAGATTGCATCGAGCTGTGGATAGATACCGTCGAATTTCACGAGCACCACCTGCGGGGAACCTGGAATTGTCCATCTCCCCGTCCGTATCTTCAAGCCGTAGGGAAGTTCCATCTTCGTGGAGGCATTCCCAAGCAGTTCATTATCTTCTTCAAAGTAGGGACTCTTCCTGTCTTCACTCCACACGTCGGGGCCTATGAAGACAAGACGGTCGCCATATTTTTCAGTCAGCACCCTGGCCTTGGTCGACAAGACGGTATATATTCCACCTATCTTATGACATACCTCCCAGCTCGTCTCCGTCAGGAGGCCGATACTGTCGGTGGCCATGGGTGCCGGCTTCTTTTGTGCAGTCTTTGACACTTTATAAAGTTATATATGTAAGCTGATGGTTTGTCAGAAGGGAAGATCCTCGTTCTCGTTGCCTGCGGCAGGAGCAAACGGATCAGGGACAGGCGCGGCCACAGGAGCTGCCGGAGCTGCAGGAGCAGGTGCGGCTGCAGCAGGCTGATACATGCCAGGCTGCGGCTGAGCCTGTCCGTAAGGATCAGGATATCCTCCGGGCAATCCCGGACCTCCAGCCTGCTGCAACTCACGGGCCGCATAAGCGTTGAGATTGGTGAACCATCTGCCGTTGAACTCACGGCTCTCCACATCAACCTGCACAACATAATCCTTACCTACCTGGAATGTCAGGGTATCGGCACGGTCGCCGAATACGGTGAACATCACTTTGCGGGGATAGGTCCCCGGTGTCTCCATCACCCATTCCTTTTTCTTCCAGTTGTTGCCGGCTCTTGAGATTCCACTCTGCATTGGAAGATCCAGTACGATTTTTCCTTCTATTTCCATCTTTGCTGTTTTATGTCAATTAATTGTTTTCTTTTGAGTTCTCTATCTTCAGCCGAAGGCGCATTCCTACGCCCGCTGCCTTTTCAAGCCGTGGCACAAGTCCTTGACTCACGACTCTATCAGACCGCAAAGTTACGAATTTTATTTAAGTTACACAAATTTTATGCAGAATTATTACATATAAGACCATATCTTCTCTCAGCGATGCCCACAGTCATTATAAGATTCTGCCGTTTCAATACGTTATATGAGCACATACCATATGCCAAATCAATATGATAGAGACAATTGCCAAATATTTTCCACACCTTTCCCCCGCCCAACGCGATGCTTTCGAGGCGTTGATGACTCAATATCCCTTATGGAACGAGAAAATCAACGTCATATCCCGAAAGGACATTGATAATCTCGAGATAAACCATATCCTGCATTCCTTAGCCATTGCAAAGTTCATCCAGTTCTCCCCCGGCTCTGAGATTCTTGACTTCGGCACTGGCGGTGGTCTTCCCGGACTGCCTCTGGCGGTGATGTTTCCGGAAGTCCGGTTTCATCTTATCGACCGCATAGGCAAGAAAATACGTGTGGCAAAGGAAATCGCAGCCTCGGCCGGAATCGGGAATGTCACTTTCCAACACGGCGACATAGGGGAATGCCACGATAAATTCGATTTTGTCGTCAGTCGCGCGGTAATGCCCCAGCCTGATCTTGTAAGGCTCTCGCGTAAAAATATTTCACGCTCCATGAGAAATGCCGTCCCTAACGGCGTTATAGCACTGAAGGGCGGTGAGCTCGGCAATGAGCTGAATGCTCTGAAGGTTGATTCGGAGGTCGTCGATATATCGAATTATTTCTCAGAGCCGTTCTTCGACACCAAGAAAATCGTCTATACATCAATCTGATATGAAAGTTGCAAGATTTGAATTCAGCCTCTTCGGCATAAATACCTACGTGGTTTATGATCCCGTATCTAAAGAATGCGCCATTGTCGACCCCGGGATGTCGTCACAGCAGGAGCGTGATGCGATTGTCCGCTTCATAGAGCGTAATGACTTGAAAGTCACCCATCTCATAAATACCCATCTGCATGTGGACCATGCGGCGGGCGACCATTTCATAATATCCAGATATGGAGTGAAGCCGGAGGCCCACAGGGAAGACGGCATTCTTGGAGAGCGCATGCGGCAGCAGGCCATAATGTTCGGCCTCGACGACTGCTTCGACGGAGTGGAGATTTCCCACTATCTCGATGAGGGTGATGAAATCAAGATCGGAGAAGGGACACTGAAAGTGATTCATGTCCCTGGTCATTCTCCCGGCAGCATAGTCCTGTATGACCAGAAAGACGGATTCATGATTGCCGGCGACGTGCTCTTCCAGGGCAGCATCGGACGCACAGACCTCCCTGGCGGCAGCCACAAAGACCTGGTGGAGGGAATCAAGAATAAACTGATGCCTCTTCCCGACAGCACTGTCGTCCTTCCCGGACATGGCCCTGAGACAACCATAGGAGAGGAGAAAAGGAGCAATCCTTTCCTCAGATAAAGACCAGACAGCAGATAAGCAGATAAAGGCCAGACAGTCCGCTTTTATATGACACGCCAATAATGAAATCCCGCATGAGGCCTCACGCGGGATTTCATTGTTGTCATGTCTGATTGCAGATGGTCATTTCACATTGTGGCATGCCGACATGATGACCTCGCTCACTGTGGGATGTCCGAAGATTATCTCATCCATCTCCTCAAGTTTTATATTGCGGGCCATCAGCGACGAGCACTGCTGCGCCAGGTCTGCTGCCTCCACTCCCATGATATGGGCACCGAGAAGCAGTCCGTCTTCCTTGCGGAAGATGAGTTTGCAGAGACCGTCGGGTTCACCGAGTGCGAGAGCCTTTCCGTTGGCGCGGAAGAAGCTCTGGCCGACGCGGATTTCTATCCCTTTGGCCTTGCACTGCTCTTCCGTCAGTCCGGTCATACCGCACTCAGGCACAGTGAAGACCGCAGAAGGAACGATATCCATTCTTATGCCGTCTGATTTGCCATCTATGGCATTGAGGGCACGAAGTCCCTGGAATGACGCGACATGAGCCAGCATCATCCTGGCGTTGACATCGCCAATGGCATAGATGCCGTCTACGTTGGTCTTCATGTTGTCGTCCACAGCGATTCCACGAGGCGTGTATTCCACGCCGGCAGCCTCAAGATTGAGACCCTCCATATAAGGCGCACGTCCTACCGCCATAAGGAGATCGGTGGAGACAACACTCTCCTCCTTGCCCTTGACCTCGTAGGTCACCTTTATCTCGTAGTCATCCGTCTGCTCTATGGTCTTGGCGGCGGCTCCCGTAATGATCTTGATGCCACGTTTCGTCAGGGCCTGTTTCAGTCTCTTGGCTATGTCGGAGTCGAACGGAGGCAGAATCTGCTTCATGAACTCTATCACTGTCACCTCCGAGCCGAGGCTGGCGAAGATGCTGGCGAACTCCATTCCTATGACGCCACCTCCGATGATAGTGAGACGCGCCGGGACATACTCTATCGAGAGCATGGCTGTAGAATCCATCACACACGCCAGGTCATGTCCGGGTATCGGAAGGGATTTCGACACACTGCCCGTGGCTATGATTATGTTGTCGGCTGTATAGTCCTCGCCTCCTGCCGTCACTGTATGCGCGTCGCGGAAGCTTGCCTTAGCATTGACAACGTTGACTTTCGCACTCTTCAGCAGGCTCTCGACGCCTGTGCGGAGCTGGCTGACAACGTTATTCTTCCTCTCCTGTATCTTGTTGAAATCAACAGAGAAAGTGAACTCGTCGATTCCGAACTCCTCGCCGTTCTTGAACTCGGAGATTACAGCCGCGTTGCGGCAAAGACATTTCGTCGGGATGCACCCCTCGTTGAGACAGGTTCCTCCCAGCGCGTTGCCGTTGAACAGAGTGACGCTCTTGCCACGTTTTGAGGCAGCCAGGGCAGTCTCATAACCGCCCGGGCCTGCCCCGATTATTATAAGGTCGCTTTTCTGAGCCATTGTTATCCTTCTACACTCTCCTTAAGCGCACGATATGTAAGGATAGGATTCTTGGCCGCACCCGTCTCGTCAAGCTTGCGGACGATAGTCGTCAGCGGAGCGTTCTTGACTTCCTCGGGTATCTCCCTTGCCTCCTTGGCGATCTTGTGGAGCACCTCGATAAACTCATCGAGTGTCTCCTTGCTCTCGGTCTCAGTCGGCTCGATCATCATCGACTCGTGGAAGAGCAGCGGGAAATAGATTGTGGGTGCATGGAAACCGTAATCCAGCAGACGCTTGGCGACGTTGAGGGTCGTAACGCCAGTCGACTTGTCTTTCAGTCCGTCGAATACAAACTCATGCTTGCATACTCCGTCGATAGGAAGCAGATAGTCGTCTTTGAGCGACTCCTTGATGTAGTTGGCGTTGAGTGTGGCCATCGGGCCGACGTTGCGGATATTCTCCTTACCCAGGGAGAGGATATATGCATAAGCCCTCATCATCACGCCGAAGTTGCCCAGGAATGTCGATATGCTGCCGAGGCTGTCCTTGCCGAAGTCAACATAGAACTCCCCTTTCTCGTTTTTCCTGACGTGGGGATTGGGAAGGAAACCGCGCAGATGCTCAGCCACACCTACGGGACCCGAGCCCGGGCCACCACCACCGTGAGGTGTCGAGAAAGTCTTGTGCAGGTTTATATGCATGATGTCGAATCCCATGTCGCCGGGACGCACCTTGCCAAGAAGCGGGTTGAGGTTTGCTCCGTCGTAATAGAGAAGGCCTCCGGCCTCATGAACGAGCTTCGCGATCTCGAGAATCTCCGTCTCAAACATGCCGACAGTGTTGGGGTTGGTCATCATGATGCCCGCGACGGTGTCGTCGAGAAGGGGCTTGAGATCCTCCACGTCGATTGATCCGTTGGGCTTCGATTTCACCTCGACAACCTCCAGACCGGCTACCATCGCAGATGCCGGGTTGGTGCCGTGAGCCGTATTGGGCACAATCACCTTGGTCCTCTTGTTGTCACCCCGGCTCATATGATACGAACGCATCACCATCAGGCCCGTAAGCTCGCCATGCGCGCCGGCGTAGGGATTGAGCGTGAACTCAGCGAGGCCGGATATATTGGCAAGGGCCTGCTGAAGATTATAATAAAGCTCAAGAGCGCCCTGCACTGTCGATGCATCCTGAAGGGGATGAAGAGCGGCAAACTGAGGCATGGCCGACACCTCTTCGTTGATCTTAGGATTATACTTCATGGTGCAGCTGCCAAGGGGATAATAGCCCGTGTCCACACCGAAGTTCTTGTTCGACAGGTTTGTATAATGGCGCACTACATCAAGCTCGGTGACCTCCGGCAGCTCCGGAGCCTTCTCCCTGAGCAGAGTGGCGGGGATTTCCTTCATTCCGTCGGTGGCGAAATTGTCTTTCGGCAGGTCGTAGCCCTTGCGCCCCGGCTTTGAAAGTTCGAATATCAGTTTATCGTATGTCTTCATCTTAGTCTTCCAGCATTAATGTTACCAGTTTGTCGATCTCCTCCTTGGTGCGTTTCTCCGTCACGGCGAATTCCACCAGGCCGTCGCCGAGAAGAAGGCCGCCCATGATGCCGTTGTCGAGAAGTCTGCGGTTCACCTTCTCCATATCGAGGCTTGTCTTGACAGTGAACTCCTTCAGGAACGGCTTGTCGAACGCGGGCTCGAACTTGCCGCTCTCAATCAGCTTGCCATACAGGTAATGGGCTCCGTCGCACGACATCTCGTTGACCTTGCGCAGACCCTCCGGCCCCATCAGCGAGAGATATATTGTGGCATAGAGCGCCATAAGCGACTGGTTGGAGCAAATGTTGCTCGTGGCCTTCTCGCGGCGGATATGCTGCTCACGTGCCTGGAGTGTCAGCACGAAGCCGCGCTTGCCGTCGGCGTCTTTTGTGGCGCCAACCACACGGCCCGGCATCTTACGCAGCATGCTCTTGCTGCATGAGATATAGCCCAGATACGGGCCTCCGAACTCCAGTGGCATTCCCAGGCTCTGACCGTCGCCGCAGGCTATGTCGGCGCCCCACTCCGCGGGAGTGCGGAGCACAGCGAGGGTCGACGGATCGGCGTTGATAGCCATGAATGCCTTGGCACCGTGGATCACATCTGCAAAACCGGTGTAATCCTCTATGATACCATATTTATTAGGTGTCGGAAGTATTACGCCGGCTACATCGCCTGCCTCAAGTTCCTTCCTGATGCCATCAAGATCGCTGACGCCGTCTTTCTCTGCCACCACTGTCAGGGAGACGCCGTGGAATTTGGCATACGTCTTCACTACGTTGATGACACGCTCCGGCAATGTGGCCGAGAGAAGGACGCGGTTGCGCTTCCTGGCAGATGCCACCATCATGAACATAACCTCGGCTGTGGCTGTTGCGCCGTCATACATGGAGGCGTTGGTGGCCTCCATGCCCGTCAGCTCGCTGATCATGCTCTGATACTCGAAGATATACTGGAGTGTACCCTGGGAAATCTCAGGCTGATAAGGGGTATAGGCCGTATAGAACTCGCTTCTCTGAAGCAGGTGTGCCACTGTGGAAGGCGAATAATGGTCATAAGCTCCACCTCCGGCAAATACTGTAAGGCGCTTGTTCTTTGCGCCAAGCTCCTCGAAGTGTTTGCGCAGCTCTACCTCCGACATGGCTGAGGGAAGCGCGTACTCCTCCTTGAATATAACCTCCTGCGGCACGTCGCCGTAGAGGTCGTCGATAGAAGACACCCCGATCACGTCAAGCATCTTGCGGATATCCTCGTCTGTATGCGGAATAAATCTATTGCTCATTTTTTATTTCTGGTTTTGAAAAAACGTCCCGACACGCATCTCTGAGATACGCCCCGGGACGCCATTGTTATGTTGTCTCTTCCCCGGACTCATTGAATCTTCCTGCCGGAAGTCCGCCGGGAAACGGATGCTTACTCCTCGCAGAGCTTTTCGTATGCAGCTGCCTCAAGAAGGCTGTCGAGCTCGGAAGCGTCGCTGAGCTTAACCTTCATGATCCAGGCTGAGAACGCGTCCTTGTTCACCAGACCCGGCTCATCCTCGAGGGCCTCGTTAACCTCGACCACCTCACCGCTAACCGGGGAGATGAGGTCGCTGGCGGCCTTAACCGACTCAACAGCGCCGAACTCCTCGCCCTGGCTAACCTCGTCGCCTACCTCGGGCATGTCGACATACACGATGTCGCCCAGCGCGTGCTGCGCATAGTCTGTGATTCCTACTGTGGCGATATCGCCCTCTACCTTTACCCACTCATGGGAGTCTGCGTAACGCAGTCCTTCTATTACTTTGCTCATTTTCTATTTTTGATTTTTTGTTTTTTCTCTTGTCATATCCGATGCCGCCAGCGGCCCCGGATTCTTTTTCTCACTTCTTGTAGTTCTTGTCGTAGAAACGCTTTTTCACAACCTTGGCAGGGAAAGTCTTCTTGCGGATGCGCACCTCAACCTCTGTACCGAGTTTGTCATAGGGCTTGTTGACCATGGCCATGGCCACACTCTTGCCTGTGGAAATCGAGCGGTAGCCGGTAGTGATCTCACCGATAACCTCACCGTTCACCTCCACGGGATATCCGTGGCGCGGAATGGCGTTTCCTTCGAGCTCCAGGCCGACGATTCTGCGCTTCACGCCTTCTGCCTTCTGCTTTGCGAGAGCCTCTTTGCCGATGAACTCAAGCTTGTCAAGCTTAACGAACATGCTGAGGCTCGCCTCGATCGGGCTGATTTCCTCGCTAAGCTCGTCGCCATAAAGGGGCAGACCCACCTCAAAGCGGAGGGTATCGCGGCAACCGAGTCCGCATGCCTGAACGCCAGCCTCCATCAGCTTGTCCCACACCTTAATTATATATTCATGGCTGCCGTAGATTTCAAAGCCGTCCTCGCCGGTATAACCCGTGCGGCTTACGATTACCTCCTCGCCGTCGATCTGGAATGTCTTGAAGTTATAGAAAGCGATGTCCTTCACCGGAATGCCAAGCACCTTCTCGACAGTTTCCTCAGCCTTGGGGCCCTGAACGGCTACCTCGCCGTATTTGTCGCTCTCGTTGGTCACTGTCACGTCGAATCCCTCGGCGTTCTTCATGATCCAGGCTACGTCTTTGTCGATGTTGGCCGCGTTGATCACGAGGAAATACTCCTCGTCGTTCACTTTATACACCAGCAGGTCGTCTACGGTGCCTCCGTTCTCCAGGCACATCATTCCGTAGAATATCTGTCCGTCAGGCGCGCCGGTGACATCGTTCACGAAAATATGGCTTACATACTTATAAGCCTCAGGGCCTTTGACCCTGACTTCTCCCATGTGGCTGACGTCGAATACGCCTACCTCATGACGCACGGCATTGTGCTCCTCTGTTATGCCCACATACTGTATAGGCATGTCAAAGCCGCCGAAAGGCGACATCTGCGCTCCTTGCTTCACATGGCGGTCGTGAAGGCAGGTCTTGATCAGTTTCTCTTCCATTTTATGACTTTTTTGGTCAGTTCTTGATCTCTCAATGCCTTGCTTCTGTGTGTTTCGGGCATTTCGATATAAGGTTACTCTTTTTACAGCCCAAAATTAATATAACCTGGAATATTTTCCAAATATTTTCGTAAAAAACGCTCCTTCTATCTCTCCATACCCCCCATTTTATTTTTATTTCACATCTTCAACCGTATTCTCCACTCCACTTTCGCGGATTTTTGTTAACTTTGCCGTTCAATCCGTCCGGATTCCATCGTTTCCGGCACCCAATACCCATCCTCCCGTTTTTTATGGACAATTACTCCCTGTTCATCGCCCGAAGAATGTCGCTCGCCTCGAATGGCGGCAAAAACTCCCCCGCCATAAAGGTGGCGGTGGCCGCCGTAGCCCTTTCCGTGGCAGTGATGCTCGCCGCAGTCGCCATTGTCCTTGGGTTCAAAAAAGAAATCCATGACAAGGCTGTAGGTTTCAACTCCCATATCACTCTTTACGCAGCAAGCCAGGGCGAGGAGGGCAACACACTGACCCTGACGCCCACCCTGGCCAACATGATGTCTGACCTCCCTTTTGTCAAGGAGTTCAACATCCAGTCTGTGATTCCAGCGATTCTTAAAACGCCCACCGACTTCAAAGGGGTCTATCTCAAGGGGCTCGTCGGCGACCAGGGAAGGCTGTTCATGCAGAGCAACCTCATTGAAGGGTCAGTGCCGGATTACTCGAAGGAGGAGAACAGACTGAAGGTTCTGATCTCTGAGAAGGCGGCGCGGGAGCTCGGTCTGAAAACCGGCGACAACATCGACACCTATTTCATATCCGACGACGTCAGGGTGCGCAGGCTCAAAGTAGCCGGCGTCTACAATTCCCATTTCGAGGCATACGACGACATTCTGGTCTTCGGCGACATAGCGACTGTACAGCAGCTCGGACTCCTGCAGCCGAATCAGGGAACCGCCTTACTTATTAATGTGGATGATTTCGACCAGGTGGAGCAGTACTCGGCAGAAATACAGAACAAGCTCACCCAGGCGCTTGCCGACGGCATACTGTACCGTCAGTACATCGTGGAAAATGTGCAGACCCAGAGCGCCGGTTTATTCCGCTGGCTGTCGCTCCTTGACATGAATGTGGCGGTTGTGCTCGCGCTGATGACAGTCGTGGCCTGCATAACCCTGATATCGGGTATGCTCATCATCATCCTTGACAAGAAGCGCTTCATCGGCCTCATGAAGGCTCTCGGCGCTCCGTCAGCGGCCATCAGAAGGATTTTCATTTATCTTGCAATCAAGATAGCGGCCATAGGCCTGGCGATAGGCAACATACTTATGCTCGCCTTGCTTTTTATCCAGAAACATACCCATTTCATACCGCTTGACCCTGACTCCTATTATATCGACTTCGTGCCTGTCGAGATCTCCTGGATTTCGGTAGCCGTGCTTAATTTAGGTGTCCTGATTGTGATTTACGTGGCTCTCGTGCTCCCGTCGCGCTCAGTGGCGAAAGTCTCGCCGGCTGAGACAATGCGCTATGAGTGACATGTTTTCCCCTTGCCTTTAACTTTATTTTATTTAAATTATACGTGCCGTATCCGAATATGGCACGCTTTTTGCCTTATCCATTACCGGTTGCCCAGCAAGGCAACAGCTATTATTCAGATAATCAAAACAAAACCCAAAGATAAAATGTCAACTGGAAAAATTGGGGTTACTACCGAAAATATTTTCCCCGTAATCAAGAAATTCCTTTACAGCGACCACGAGATCTTCCTCCGTGAGCTCGTTTCAAATGCAATCGACGCTACCCAGAAGCTGAGGACCCTCTCTTCATTCGGCGAGTTCAAGGGTGAGCTCGGCGAGATGAATGTCAAGGTTTCCGTCGACAAGGAGGCCGGCACTCTGACCGTCTCCGACCACGGAATCGGCATGGATGCATCCGACATTGAGAAATACATCAACCAGATTGCGTTCTCCGGCGCAGAGGAGTTCCTTGCAAAATACAAAGACACCGCCAACTCTATCATAGGCCATTTCGGCCTCGGTTTCTATTCGGCTTTCATGGTCTCGAAGAAAGTCGTGATTCGCTCCCTTTCCTATAAGGAGGATGCCAAGGCCGTGGAATGGAGCTGCGACGGCTCTCCGGAATATGAGATGAAGGAGATCGAGAAGGAAGGAAGAGGCACTGACGTGATACTCTACCTCGATGACGACAGCAAGGAGTTCCTTGAGCAGGCCCGCATCGACACTCTTCTCAAGAAATACTGCCGTTTCCTCCCCGTGCCTGTGATTTCCGGAAAAGAGCAGGAGTGGAAAGACGGCAAATATGTCGACACCGACAAGGACCGCGTGATAAACGCCACCGAGCCGCTCTGGACAAAGAAGCCCTCCGACCTCAAGGACGAGGACTACCTTCGTTTCTATCACGAGCTGATGCCCGGAAACGAAGACCCCATGTTCTGGATTCACCTCAATGTGGACTACCCCTTCAACCTCACCGGCATTCTCTACTTCCCCAAGATCAAGAGCAATATCGACATTCAGAAAAACCGCATACAGCTCTACTGCAACCAGGTCTATGTCACCGACCAGGTGGAGGGCGTCGTTCCTGAGTTCATGACCCTCATGCAGGGTGTCATCGACTCTCCCGACATTCCGCTCAACGTCAGCCGAAGCTATCTCCAGGCCGACCAGCAGGTGAAGAAGATATCCTCATATATCTCCAAGAAGGTGGCCGAGAAGCTCGACAAGATGTTCAAGGACGACCGCAAGGCTTTCGAGAGCAAGTGGGACGACATAAAGATTTTCATCGAATACGGTATGCTGACCGACGAGAAGTTCTACGAGGCCTCGAAGAAATTCTTCCTCCTCAAGGATGTGGAGGGCGCTTATTTCACTCTTGAGGAATACCGCAAGCTCATCGAGGCAGAACAGACCGATAAGGACAATACCGTAATCTACCTCTATGCTACCGACAAGGCAGAGCAGTATACCTATATAAAGGATGCCCAGGACCTCGGTTACAGCGTCCTCCTCATGGACGGACAGCTTGACCCTCACCTCGTCTCGATGCTCGAGAGCAAGATTGAGAAGACCCGCTTCGTAAGGGTTGACTCTGATATCGCGGAGCGTCTGATCGTGAAATCAGACTCCAAGGAGGCCGGTCTCTCTCCGGAGCAGACCGACATGATGTCGACTCTCTTCCGCACCCAGATTCCGGAGATCGAGAAGACCAATTTCATCGTGACTTTCGCACAGCTCAGCGCCGAGGCCTCTCCGGCCACCATCACGCAGAATGAGTTCATGCGACGCATGAAGGAGATGGCGGCAATGCAGCCCGGTGCCGCTTTCTACGGCGAGATGCCCGACAGCTATGAGCTCGTGGTCAATACCGCCCAGCCCGCTGTCAAGAAAATCATCGAGCTTGCATCCGACGCTCTTAGCGCTGAGGTGACTCCGATACGCTCCGAGATAGAGACCTTGAACAAGGAAATCGAGGATGCCCGCAAGGCTGCTTCCGACAAGAAGGAGCAGGCTCCCGACCTTTCTGAAAAGGAGTCAAAGGTAGCGGATCTCCGCAAGCGCGAGGAGGATATCATCCGCACTTACGCTGCGGCCCAACCCAACGTAAAGCAGATCATAGATCTCGCCCTTCTCCAGAGCAACCTCCTCAAGGGGGAGAAGCTCAACGAGTTCATCCGTCGCTCTGTCTCGCTCCTTTCATAAGGGGACTGCGACACATTCTCCATGGATGCCGGAATGCGACAGCCATGCGGATAATCACCATAGCCAGGGTCTGAAAATGTTTATTTTCAGGCCTTGGCTTTTTTTATTCCCCTAATCGTAGGATTTTAGAAAGGAAAATGATAAATTTGTAGTCTCACTGAGTTTCGCGAACTGCAATTCGCTCTCCGAGGCGTGCGCGGACATTTATTCATTCCTTATATATGACACCACAAGAGGCAAAAACCGAAATCGACCGGTTGAGAGAAGAAATCAACCGCCACAATTATAATTATTACGTTCTCAACTCCCCGGAAATCAGCGATTTCAACTTCGACAGGCTGCTCCGCAGGCTTGAAAAGCTCGAAAAGGAGTTCCCGCAGTATCTTGACCCCCTCTCCCCTACCCAGCGCGTCGGCTCCGACCTGACAAAAGGGTTTGAGCACGTTGTCCATGCGCGCCCGATGATGTCACTCTCCAACACCTACTCCATCAATGAGGTCGACGAATGGTTCCACCGCGTCTCGAAAGCCCTCGAGAGTGAGGACTTCTCAATTGTGGGCGAGATGAAGTTTGACGGCACCTCCATTTCCCTAACTTATCATGACGGACGCCTCGTGCGCGCCGTCACACGCGGTGACGGAACACAGGGCGATGACGTGACGGCCAATGTCAAGACCATACGCAGCGTCCCATTGCAACTCCTTCCCGGCGACTGGCCACAGGATTTCGAGATTCGTGGCGAGATTCTCATGCCCTGGGAAGTTTTCGAGAAACTTAACGCCGAGAGGGCCTACAACGAGGAGCCTCTCTTCGCAAACCCGCGCAACGCAGCCTCAGGCACTCTCAAGACACAAGACCCGCGTGAAGTGGCGAAACGCCATCTCGACGCCCGTTTCTATTATCTGCTGAGCGACAATCTTCCTTTCGACAGCCATTACGAGAATATGCTTGCCGCGCAGCACTGGGGCTTCAAGGTATCGAAAGCCATGACCACCATGAAATCCCTTAAGGAGGTTGATGATTATATCGCTTACTGGGACGAGCACCGCAAGGAACTTCCTGTCGCCACCGACGGTCTCGTCTTCAAGGTCAATTCCCTGCGTCAGCAGCTCAACCTCGGCTACACGGCGAAATCGCCTCGCTGGGCCGTGGCCTTCAAGTTCAATCCGGAGAGGGCATGCACGCCCCTGCGCTTCGTGTCGTTCGAGACGGGCAGGATGGGAATAGTCACTCCCGTGGCTAACCTGGAGCCTGTACAGCTTTCGGGCACGATTGTCAAGCGCGCATCCCTGCACAACAACGACATCATGCAGGAGCTCGACATCCACCAGGGCGACTGGCTGTATGTCGAGAAGGCCGGAGAGATAATACCACAGATCACTGGCGTGGAGAAGAGCCGCCGGCAGCCTGACGCGGAGAAGGTGGTCTTTGTAGACAAGTGTCCGGAATGCGGAACGCCTCTTGAGCGCATATACGGCGACGCTGCCTGGGTATGCCCCAACAAATATGGCTGCCGCCCGCAGATCACAGGGCGAATCGAGCATTTCTGCGCCCGGAGGATGATGAATATCGACGGCATCGGCGAGGAAACCGCCGAACTGCTTTATAATTGCGGTCTCGTGGAGCGTATCGGTCAGCTTTACGACCTTACGGAGGAGCGACTCGCCAGCCTCGACCGTATAGGAGAGAAGACAGCCCGAAGGATAATCAAGGGAATCGAGGACTCAAAGAAAGTGCCTTTCGAGAGGGTACTGTATGCCCTTTCCATCCCGAACGTAGGCGAGACCACCGCCAAACGACTTGCCAATGGCGTCAAGTCGATGGCTCACCTTAAAGAAATGGGACTGGAAGAGCTTTCCGCCCTACAGGACATCGGCCCTGTGATTGCCCGCAACATCCATGACTTCCTCCGCGAACCAGTGAACGCCGACAATATCGAGCGTCTTGAGGCTGCCGGCGTCCAGATGCAGCTGTCGGCGGATAAGCTCGCTCCGAAAGGCGATCTCCTCGATGGCAAGACAATCGTCATTTCCGGAACATTCGCCCGCCATTCGCGCGACGAATACAAGGAAATCATCGAACGCCAGGGGGGAAAGAATGCCGGCAGCATATCCAAAAAGACATCCTTCGTGCTTGCCGGAGAGAATATGGGGCCCGCCAAGCGCGAGAAATGCGAGAAGCTCGGCATTCCAATGATTTCCGAGGAGGATTTCCTATCCATGATAGGCGAAGCCTGATTTTTTTAGTAATTTTGCATCATGATTCTCTCTCATCTTCAATGTCGCGGCGAAGCGTAAGCCGAGCCTAAAAAATCCGAATATGGCAAATCTAAACAAAAACATCGACAATCACGAGTATGAATACTCAGGAGCAACCATCAATGGCTTCGCCATGCTCTTCTTCACTTTCATCCTCATCCCGGCCCTCATAGTCCTGGCATTCGTATGCTGGGGAGACGCTCATGAAGGCCTCGCGATAGGAGTGTCAATCCCGCTGTTTCTGCTTTTTATCCTCGGCTGCGCCGGATATTTCATCCAGGAACCCAACGAGGCTCGCGTAATGATATTTTTCGGCAAATATTCCGGCACATGCCGCAAGGTAGGTTATTTCTGGGTGAATCCGTTCATGACCCGAAAGAAACTCTCCCTGCGCATACGCAACATGGACATAGAGCCTATCAAGGTCAACGACAAGATCGGCAACCCTGTGCTCATCGGCATGGTGCTCGTATGGAAGATCAAGGACACCTACCGGGTGGTCTTTGACCTTGACTCCCAGTCGCTCGGAGCCTCCGGCTCCTCCATAAGCAACGCCGCCCTTGAGAGGTTCGTGCGCATCCAGAGCGATGCCGCGCTGCGTGAGGTGACCGGCCATTTCGCCTACGACCAGACCGGAGTCTCGGAGTCCGAGCTGACCCTGCGCGAAGGGGGTGAGGAAATCAACGAGCTCCTTGAGCGCAAGATAAACGAACGCCTGTCGATGGCGGGAATGGAAGTCGTGGAGGCCCGCATCAACTATCTGGCCTATGCCCCCGAGATCGCTGCCGTGATGCTGCGTCGCCAGCAGGCCTCGGCAATAATATCGGCACGCGAGAAGATTGTGGAGGGGGCTGTATCAATGGTGGAGATGGCTCTCGACAGGATTGAGAAAAACAATATCGTGAGGCTCGACGAGGAGAAGAAAGCGGCTATGGTCAGCAATCTCCTGGTGGTGCTTTGCGCCGACGAACCCGTCACCCCGATGCTAAACACTACCCAGAACTCATGACAGAGACACTAAAGGAAACAGAAATCGACGGCGTGACGCTGCGTTACGCCGAGGCGGGTCCGGACGACGGAATCCCGGTGATATTGATGCATGGATGGGGCTGCGACCATTCCACCGTGGCCTTCATAGAGGGCTGTCTCTCTCCCGGAATGCACATCTATAACCTCGACCTTCCGGGCCATGGCATGAGCACTGAGCCGCCTGAGGCATGGGGCATCGAGAGATTCACCGGGCTTGTGGAGAAGTTCATAAGGCTCAACGGCATCGACCGTCCTGTCCTCATAGGCCATTCATTCGGAGGCAGGATATCGATACTGCTCTCCTCGCGCAACGACGTGAGAAAGGTTGTTCTCGTTGACGCGGCAGGAATAAAGCCCCGGCGTCCGTTGAAATATTACCTGAAGGTCTATTCCTTCAAGGCAATGAAGCGTCTTGCCCCGGTTTTTCTCGGCAAAAAGAGAGGCAACGCCCTCATCGACCGCCGTCGGGCCAAGGCCGGCTCAGCCGACTATCGGAATTCCTCCCCTATGATGCGTGCTGTGATGAGCCGATGCGTAAATGAGGACCTCAAGCATGTGATGCCTTCAATCAAGGCCCCTGTCCTGCTCATATGGGGCGAGAACGACACCGCCACCCCACTCTCCGACGCCAAGACAATGGAACGCCTGATTCCCGATGCCGGACTTGTAAGCTTCCCGGGCTGCGGCCATTACTCCTTCCTTGACAATCCGGCCGGCTTCAAGGCCGTAATCCTCGAATTCCTGAAAAAGGATATGAAACACTGACTTAAATAATTTCATATATACGATATGAGTGCTTTTTCAATTGTAGTCTACTCCCTCTGCGCCGTTTATATGGTGCTGAATTTCAAATACGACATCCAGATGCTCCAGCAGAACAGCTACCGCATCCCGCGCTACTGGAAATGGCTGCGGTCAAACATCGGCAGCTCCTGGCGGCTGGTGGACGTGGCTCTGCTGTTTCTGCTCTGGTCTGTGCTTCTGGATGTACGCCTGTCGATGCTGATAATAGCTGCGGCATGCCTTACTAAAATCTGGATCATTCTGACGCGGAAATACAAGAAACCGCTCGCTTTCACGCGCCGCGTCTGGAGAATATATTCAGTAACCGCGCTGCTTTCGCTCGGCGGATTCATCGCGGTGGCGGTATGCTGCGGTTCCCGGCCAGACATCTGGGGATTATATCCCGCTCCCGTCATCACCCTCGGCACTCTGCTGCTCATCACGATTCTCTCATGGGCCGTGGTGATTCTGGCCGTAATCATCCTGATGCCGGTAGAGAATGCGATCAACCGCCGCTATTGGAACGACGCCGACCGTATACTCCGCTCTATGCCCGACCTGACCGTGATAGGAATTACGGGCTCATATGGCAAGACAAGCACAAAGCATTATCTCAACCGCATCCTTTCCGAGAGTTTCGACGTGCTGATGACTCCCGGCTCATACAATACTCCCATGGGTGTGATACGCACCGTCAGGGAGATGATGAAGCCCTTCAACCAGATTTTCATCTGTGAGATGGGAGCAAAGCAGAAGGGCGACATTAAGGAGATCTGCGACCTCGTGCATCCCGACATGGGCATCATCACCGCTGTCGGTCCGATGCATCTGGAATCATTCAAATCGATAGAGAATGTTCAGTCTACCAAGTTCGAGCTTGCCGACGCTCTTCCGGCCGGTGGCGTGGCTGTGATCAACAATGATTTCGAATACTGTGCCAACCGGCCTGTCAACAACACCACGGCGCTCCGTTACGGTGTGATGTCGAGTGACGGTTGTCAGTATTTCGCCTCGGATGTGGTTTATGGTCCCGACGGCACTACATTCATTGTGAACGGTCCGGACGGCCTGAGACTTCCCCTTGCCACCAGCCTGCTCGGGGAATGCAATGTCTCCGACCTTCTTGCGGCAGTGATAATCGCCCTTCGGCTCGGTGTGCCTCATGAGAAGATTCAGTATGCCGTGGCCTCCATAGAACAGGTGGAGCATCGTCTGAGCATGGCCCGCACGCCGGCCGGAGTGACAATAATCGACGATGCCTTCAACTCCAACCCTGCCGGATCGAAGATGGCGGTCGATGTGCTGTCGCATTTCAAAGGCGGCAAACGTATAATCGTCACCCCCGGCATGATAGAGCTGGGTTCCGAGCAGAAAGCGCTCAATGAGAAATTCGGCGAGTATATCGGAAAAGGGGTGGATGTGGTTATCGTGGTAGGTGAATACAACCGCGAGGCAATCATGGCCGGGATACGCAAAGCCGGATTCAAGGAGGATAACCTGTATCCTGTGGCATCCTTTGCCGAGGCTCAGAAACTGCTCTCCACCCTCCTCGCTCCCGGCGATACCGTGCTCTACGAGAACGACCTCCCGGACACTTTCAAATAATAATATGCTCCGGATTCTGTATGTAGCGGTTGGAAGCGCATTGGGTGGAGTGGCACGGTATCTGGTGACCAAAATAATACAGCAGCATATCGCAACCCCCTTCCCCTGGGGCACGTTCGCCGTCAATATTATCGGGTGCCTCGTCATCGGTCTGATTTATGGTCTGGCTGACCGGGGTCTGAATATCAATGCCGATCTGAAGCTTTTCCTGACGGTCGGGTTTTGCGGCAGTTTCACCACTTTCTCAACATTCGCGCATGAGAACTATCTCCTCTTCGATTCGGGAAATATCCTTACGGTGGCCATTTACGCCTCACTGAGTCTTTTTGCCGGCATAGTGGCTGCATACGGTGGACATGCTCTGGCAAACATAAACTTTTAATCCGTACGTCAATGATCAAAAACAGGGAAAAAGAGATTTACAAGGTTACGCTGACTGGCAGCGTCGTCAACCTGTTGCTTCTTGCATTTAAGTTCGTAGCGGGATTCGTGGGCCACAGCTCCGCGATGATAGCCGATGCCGTCCATTCTCTGTCCGACTTCATCACCGACGTGATCGTGATAGTATTTGTCAGGATAGCCGGGAAACCGGTGGACGAGGATCACGAATACGGTCACGGCAAATATGAGACTCTCGCCTCTGTGATTGTCGGCATCATGCTTGCCGTGGTGGGTGTGGGATTGGCTGTAAACGGAGTGGAGAAGACCATCGCGTTCTTCAAAGGGGAACCCCTTGAATCTCCTGGCATGATTGCCCTTGTAGCGGCCCTGCTGTCGATTTTCGCAAAGGAAGTGCTCTATCAGTATACGGTGATTCGCGGCAGGAAGCTCAACTCCCCGGCTCTTGTGGCAAATGCCTGGCATCACCGCAGCGACGCCATGACATCAATTGCCACTCTAATCGGCATCGGAGGCGCGATGCTTCTCGGCCAGCGTTGGAACGTATTGGACCCGCTCGCGGCCGTGGTGGTAAGCGTCTTCATCCTCAAGGCGGCTTTTTCCCTGATGAAGCCCGGCGTGGACGAGCTTCTCGAGAAGTCGCTGCCTGACAAGGATAAAAATGAAATCGCGGCTATAATGACCGCGACTCCCGGTGTGGTGGCGTTCCATAGGCTTCGCACACGCCGCATAGGTTCCAAAGTGGCAATAGATGCCCACGTAAAGATGGGTGGCTCGCTTTCGCTCAGACAGGCCCACGACATTGCCTCAGAAATCGAACGTTCACTGAAACAACGCTTCGGACCCGATACCTACATCGGTATCCACATGGAGCCAGCAGATAGATAAGAATGGCCGGGACTCAATGCCCCGGCCATTGTCATTTCATTCTCTTCTCAGCGCCTTGTAATCGCACATGAACTCCCTGAACTTCATCGTTCCGATCACTCCGCCAACCAAGGCTCCGAGACAAACTCCTACCAGCGCCGGCAACTCTTTTGAAAACAGCCATATCATAAATCCTACAAAACCGATCGCGAACGGCATAAGCACCATCACACACTGCAGATGCAGCTTCCGGCAGTCCATCGCCCGCCCGATTACCTCTGCCGTGGGCATCCTGTAGATGTCGATATCCCTCACCTTGTTGTGCAGATGCCAGTCCATAATCCCGCAGGCCAGGAAATAGACAACAAGGAAGATTGACATTGGCACTCGTACACTCTCGTCGAAAATCGGATTCGTGGTCCAGACCAGACTAATCCCGGCAAACACGAACGCTATGGTATAGAATCTTCTGTATCTGTCGGCAAGACGCATCAGCGCCGTCTTGCGCTCGCCTCTCAGAATCTCCGGCGACAATGCCGAGTCAAGCAGGCTCCCGTTATCCCCGGCGCCACTCTTGCGCCAGCTCTCTTTCATTCTTTCTTCATCCATAACTCAGATATTTTCTTTTTCAATGATTGTTCTCAATTTATCCTTTGTCCTCCGTATACGCGTCGCTACAGTGTTACGCTTCATTCCCATCACATCCGCAATCTCGTCGTAAGACAGGTCTTCAAGCCACATCACTATTATCGCGCGGTCAATCTCCGGCAGCTCCCCCACCAATGTCCGGAGCCATTCAGAATCATCCATCCCGTCCCCCCTGTCGGGCAAGACATTCCCCATCGACATGACATCCACGAACTCACCCTTGGGACGCTTCCGGTATGTTGACACACACGTATTCAGCGTCACCCGGTATAGCCACGTCCTCAACTCCGACTCATTGCGGAAACTTTGCAGCCCGCGCCATATATTCACCAGGGCATCCTGCCTGAGGTCATCAAAATCCCCCTCACGATAAGAAAACGACCTGCATATACGGTTGATCGTCTCCCCATGACTCTCCACCAACTCAATAAAACGTGCCTCCTCCCTACATCTCTCCGCCGTAAGCCCGGAAGCCGCCGTCAGCATCCTCCACACCCATCCACTGAGCCTGCCGATCCAACCAGCCCTCCAGTCAACCGGCCCCATCCCATCCCACGCCCTGTCATCTACTGTTATTGTCATTTTTTCTCAACGTTTTTACCCATTTGACCCCCCACCCTCCGATAAGTTTCATCAAGCCCCGAAAAAATCCCCAGGCCCCTCTGACGCAATTCCCTTAATCCGGAAAAATTTATTAACTTTGCATTTCAAGGTTGCCTTCATATGTGAGTATGGCATTATTTTTTCAGCACTATGATTACAGGACAGATAAAGAACCAGATAGACCAGATATGGGAAACCTTCTGGACGGGAGGTATCACCAACTCCATTACGCTTCTTGAACAGATGACCTATCTGCTGTTCATGAAGATGCTCGATGACGCCCAGATCCGGCAGGAGAGCAAGGCTTCGGCTTTGGGCACTCATGTCAGTGAGCCGATGTTCGACTATGGTACATGGCATAATCCCGAAACCGATCAGGATGTGGCGATGGCTGATCTACGCTGGAGCAATTTCCGACATTTCGAGCCGGAGAAGATGTATCGTGTGGTAAGCCGTGACGTGTTTTCCTACATAAAACATCTTAACCGGGGCAAACAGTCGGCCTATTCACGGTTTATGAAGGATGCTGTCTTTATGATTCAGAATCCTCGCACTCTTGTCAAGGTGGTGGACGGAATCAGCGCACTCGACATGAACAACCGCGATGCGATGGGCGATGTATATGAATATGTGCTCGGCAAGATGGCGGCAAGCGGCACCAACGGGCAGTTCCGTACTCCCCGCCACATTATACGCATGATGGTGGAACTGATGCAGCCGACACTCGACGATACTATCTGCGACCCGGCGATGGGCAGCGCCGGATTCATAGTGGAGAGTGCCAAATACGTTCAGGAGCATTATAAGAGGGAACTCGCCAAGAAGTCTGTAAAGGAACATTTCCGCAACTCGATGCTTCACGGTTTCGACACCGACGCCACAATGCTGCGAATAGGCGCAATGAACCTGATGCTCCACGATGTTGACAATCCGCAGGTGGCATGGCAGGATTCCCTGTCGGCCGACAATACCGACACGGAGCGT
>DKYZ01000019.1 GCA_002493515.1 Porphyromonadaceae bacterium UBA7087
GCAGGCCCTCAACCAGAACCGCACATACCAGTTCGTGACCTCCATGCAGGAGATAAAGCTCCAGGACTGCGAGCGGCGGCGCCGCGAGGAGTGGAAACAGACGCAGGCCGACCTCTACGGAGTGCAGATGAAGTCGCTCAGGCTCCAGCAGAACCAGGAGGCGGGGAGCATCCTCATCAACGAGATAAAGAACATCCTTATCACGGTGATTGCCGCCACCTCCGTCATCAACGGACAGATAACGCTGGGCGCTATGCTCGCCATACAGTATATCGTGGGCCAGCTCACCGCCCCCGTGGAGCAGCTGATGGCCTTCGTCTATTCCCTGCAGGACGTCCGCATATCGCTGGAGCGCATCAACGAGGTGCACGAGCGCAGGGAGGAGGAGGAAGACCGCGGGGGCATCACGGAATACGGCGGGGAGCGCTCCGTCGTGTTTTCCGGGGTCGGTTTCCGCTACGACCGCCACTCGCCGCGCATGACGCTGGAGGACATATCGTTCGCCATACCTGCGGGGAAGGTCACGGCGGTGGTCGGGGCCTCGGGGAGCGGCAAGACGACGCTGCTGAAGCTCATGCTCGGCTATTATCCCGTGGAGAGGGGTGAGATAACGGTGGCCGGGCGTCCGCTTGACGACTACAGCGTCAGGTGGTGGCGCCGGAAGTGCGGCGTCGTGATGCAGGACGGCGTGATATTCTCGGAGTCGATAGCGCGCAACATCGCCGTGGACGACGGCGAGATAGATGAGCAGCGTCTTCGTGAGGCTGCGTGCATAGCGTGCATCGGCGACTATATCGAGTCGCTTCCGTTGAAATACGACACCAAAATCGGGCGCGACGGGGTTGGCCTGAGCCAGGGACAGCGGCAGCGCATACTCATAGCGAGGGCGGTCTATCGCAATCCTGACTTCATCCTCCTCGACGAGGCGACCAATGCCCTTGACGCGAGGAACGAGCGTGCGATCGTGGAGAATCTGGCTGAGTTCTACCGCGGACGCACAGTGATAGTAGTTGCCCACCGCCTCTCGACCGTCCGTGACGCCGACCGGATAATCGTCCTCGACAAGGGACGCGTGGCCGAGACCGGTACCCACGCTTCCCTCATCGCCCGTCGCTGCGTCTACCACAACCTCGTAAAAAACCAGCTGGAACTCGGAAACTGAACTGAATAAACAAGAGGCGGGCCGCATTCCGGATGGAATGCGGCGCGCCTCTTTTGTCGGGGAAGGGGAGATTTATCACTCTGCCTTGGCGGCGGCGCCACGGGCGGCACGTGTCAGCTGAACGGCGCAGACAACGGCGTTCTTGGCGTTCATCAGCTCAAGACCCTCGAAGTGGAGGTCGCCTACGGCGAGCGACTTGCCCAGGCCCAGGGTGTCAACGTTTACCACGAGACGCTCCGGAATCTTGTCGTAGGTAGCCTTTACTTTCAGCTTGCGCATGGAAAGCGTGAGCTTACCACCGGCCTTCACACCCTCTGCGTGACCCTCGATCTGAACGGGAACCTCCATCACGATGGGCTTCTCGGGGAACACCTCAAGGAAGTCGATGTGGAGGATGGTATCCTTCACCGGCTGGAACTGGATCTCCTTCATGACAGCCTTGCGGGCATCGCCGTGGATGTCGAGGTCGATCTCGAAGATGTCGGGAGTGTAGATGAGCTTGCGCACATCCTCGCTCTTGACAACGATGTCGGTTGTGACAAGACCGCGGTTGTTGCCGATCTCTACGATCTTCTCACCATCCTTGAGAGAGCCGTTGAAAGGAAGCTCAACGATTTTGCCGCCATTGAGGACAGCGGGGATAAGGCCTTCGGCACGAAGGGCCTTCACTGACTTCTTGCCGAGCTCCTTGCGGGGCTCCGCCTTAAGTGCATACGTTTTCATTTCTGATTTTTAATAGATTGTGTTACTCAAAATAAGTTTCTTGCTCCGGCATACATGCCTTGGGAGCCCCCCGCCGACGCAGCCGACCTGGCTCCGGGGCGGGCAACAGATTTCCCATCACACGTGAAGTTTGCTCGAAACCGAGCGCAAAGTTACAAAAAAAATTCCGAACCACAATAACCATCCGCCATATCTCATTTCTTTTCAGAGATGTAGGAGTCCTTGAAGCCGAGGAAGTAGAGCACGCCGTCGATTCCGATGGTGGATATGCTCTGGCTGGCCGAGGCCTTCACCTTCGGCTTGGCATGGAAGGCTATGCCCAGGCCCGCCTCCGAGAGCATCGGGAGGTCGTTGGCGCCGTCGCCCACGGCTATGGTCTGCGCCAGGTTGATTCCCTCCACCTGCGCCAGAAGCCTCAGCAGCTCCTTCTTGCGGCGTCCGTCTACGATGTCGCCGAGATGACGCCCCGTCAGCCTGCCGTCGGGACCCACCTCCAGCTCGTTGGCATACACATAGTCGAAATTATACTTCTGTTTCAGATAATTTCCGAAATATGTGAAACCGCCGGAGAGAATCGCCGTCTTGTAGCCCGAGCGCTTCAGCACCTCCATGAGGCGGTCCACGCCCTCGGTTATCGGCAGCGACTCCGCGATCTCCTTCATCACGCTCACGTCGAGACCCTTGAGCAGGGCGACACGCCGCTTGAAACTCTCCTCGAAGTCAATCTCGCCTCGCATCGCCGACTCCGTTATGGCACGCACCTGCTCCCCGACGCCGGCGCGGTCGGCCAGCTCGTCGATGACCTCCGTCTGGATAAGGGTGGAGTCCATATCGAAGCATATCAGACGTCGGCAGCGCCGGTAGATGGTGTCTTCCTGGAGCGAGATGTCGAAATCCAGGCGCGACGCCACGTCGATGAAGTCGCTCTGCATCTTCACCTTGTCGAGGGGCGTGCCGCGCACGGAGAACTCGATGCAACCCTTTGTGGCGGGCTGGGCGTCCTCGTCGAGCGGCATGCGGCCCGTAAGGCGCGTTATGCTGTCGATGTTGAGCCCCTGCGACGTGATTATCTTGGTGGTCTCCGCTATCTGGCGCGCCGTGATCTTGCGCCCCAGGATAGTGATGATGTAGCGGTTCTTGCCCTGCATCGCGACCCAGTTGTCATACTCCTCCTCCGTGATGATGTTGAACTGCACCTGCACGTTGAGGTCGTTGGTCTTGAAGAGGATCTGCTTGAGAATCTCTCCGCTGCGCCGGCTGTCGGTCTTGAAGAGGATGCCCAGGGCGAGGGTATGGTGGATGTCGGCCTGGCCGATGTCGAGAATCACGGCGTCGTAGCGCGCCAGAATCTCTGTCAGCGCCGATGTGACGCCGCAGCGGTCAGGGCCCGAGATATTGATGAGAATCAGCTCTACCCGGGACCCCTCGGCCGCAGCGCCGGCGATGTTGGTGTTGCCTGTCTCCATGAATCAGTCTTTCTTCTGCTCGCGGAGCATCTTTATCTTCTCCTGGATCTGGGCGATGTCATCCTTCACGCGCGAAATGCGGCGCTCCAGGTCTTTGAGCATGCTGTTGCCGGCGGCCGACTTGACGTTGAAGAATCCCATGTTGTTCTCCATGGTCTTGAGCTCCATCCTCTTGGCGTCGAGCACACGCTGCAGCTTCTCCCTCTCGCGTCCGAGCCTGGAGTCGTCGCCCTCCATCTCCTTGACCTCGCGGGCGAAGCGGGATACCCTCTGCCGGTTCTCGCGGGCGTCGAAGGCATTGTAGAGGCGGTCGAGCTCGGCACGATAGTCGGCATAAATCTGGTCCTTGAATTTGAACGGGACGTGTCCGGCGGCCTGCCACTTGTCCTGAAGCTCGCGGATCCTTCCTATCACTTCGCGACGGTCGGAATCCTCGGAAATCTGCCTGAGGGCCTCGATGACGGCCTGCTTGGCCTCGAGGTTGGCGTTCTCGTCATCGCGTCGCGCGTTCTGTTTCTTCTTGCGGGCATCGTAGAATGCGTTGCAGGCCTTGGTGAAGCGGCGCCAGATCTCGTCGCTGTGCCTGCGGCTGACGCTTCCTACCGTTCTCCATTCCGCCTGCAGATCACGCACGGTCTCAAAAGCCTCGCGGTCGTCGATGCGCTCGAGCAGGGCCTCGGCCCTCTCGCAAAGCGCTTTCTTCTTCTCGAGATTGACGTTGAAGTCCTCCTTCATCTTCTTGTAGAACTCCGCCTTCGCCTTGAAGAAGTCGTCGCAGCCCTTGCGGAAGCGGTTGAAGAGCTGGGTGTTCATCTTCTTCGACGCGAAACCGTACTCACGCCATTTTTCCTGGCACTCGATCACCGATCTGGTGGCCTTGTCCCAGTCGTTGAAAGTGTTGAGCGCAGTCATGTCGACCACCTCCACCTTCTCGCAGAGGGCTGTCTTTGCATCCTCGTTGGCCTGCTCGCGGTCCTTGATGTTCTGGAAATAATCCTGGTGACGCTTGTTGATTACAGTCGAGGCATTGCGGAACTCCTCCCATATGCTGTCGCGCAGCTCCTTTGCCACCGGGCCTGTCTGCTTCCATTCATTATGGAGCGACTGTAGGCGCTTGAACGCCTCGATGGGATCCTTGAGCTCGGCCAGCTGCCTGGCGTCGGACAGGAGGCGCTGCTTTATCTCGAGATTCTTTTTGAAATCGAGGTCGCGCAGCTCCTTGTTCATCTTCAGACAGTCGTAGAACTGCTCCACGGCGAGCTGGTAGGATTTCCAGATCTCGTTGTCGGAGCCCGGGGGCACCTCCCCGGCGGCCTTGAAAGCGGCCTGGAGCTCCTGGAACTTCGGGAAACGGAGGTTGATGTTGTCGATGTCTTCCGAGAGGGCCTTTATCTCCGAGAGGATGCGTCTCTTCTCGTCAAGATTCCTGAGACGCTCGGCGTCCTTGCGCTCGAGGAAGGCGTTGCGGCGCTCGCGGAACGTTGCGAGCAGCTCCTTCATCTCGTTGTCGAGCGGGTCGACGGGGAGCGAGAAAGACTCCGGGGGATTGCCGGCCTCGACATGCGATTTGAGCAGCTCATTGTTCTCACGCGTCTTGAGGGCGAAGAAGGCCTGCTTTATGGCAGTGACCTCACGGTGGGACTCAAGGCTGTCTTCATCGACTATTTTCCTAAGAGCGTCAAGCAGCTGCTGTTTGTCGAGGGAATGCACGTTTGTCATAAACGACACCTCCGCGTTTTCCCTTTTCTCCGAAAGGATGTCGGCGGCCTCGGCGAGGCCGAGCGCGGGGGATTGTGTCTCCGCGCAGGCGTCGGCGCATGTTGTCTCGTTGCTCTCTATCTCAACCCCGGGGGCCTGGCATGTGTCGCCGGAGTTCTGTGTTACCTCCTGATCAGGAGTCTGCTTGTCAAGCTCGTTCATAGCTTCTGGTATTGATGGGTTATGGCCCTTGGCCAAATTAATTTGATTTCACTACTTTTGCGGATATTATCCTCACATCCTCCACGGGACGGTCGTTGGCGTCGGTGGCAACCTTCTGAATCTTCTCGACGACATCCATTCCCTCGAGCACCTCCCCGAAGACGGTATACTGGCCGTCGAGATGGGGCGTGCCCCCCTTTTGGAGATAAGTCTCGCGGATATCGGGGTCGATTCCCACGGTCTTCACGCTCTCCTCGGTGGTCTTGATCAGCTCCTGGCGGAAAGCCTCGAGCGCCTCATTGTCGCCGCTCTTCTGGAGCGAGTCGATTTTCTCGCGGTTTTCATTGCAGAGCTCACGGAAGCGGGCCTGCAGCCTTGTCTGGTTCTGGCGCAGCTCCATGCTCTCGAGCTCACGCTCGGAGGGCACTCGCCCGGTGACGATATAGAACTGCGAGCCGGAGCTGCGGCGTTCCGGATTCATGGCGTCGCCGGTGCGTGCTGCCGCGAGGGCGCCATACTTATGATAATGTCGCGGATAGCGTATCTCAGCCTCCACGGTGTATCCGAGGTCGCCGGCGCCGAGGTGGTCGCCCGGTTTGGCCGTCTTCGAGTCGGGATCTCCGGTCTGGATCATGAACCCGTCGATTACACGGTGGAAAAGCACACCGTCGTAAGTCCCGTCGTTGACCAGTTTGAGGAAATTGTCGCGATGGAGGGGAGTGTCGTTGTAAAGGCGTATTCTGACGGTGCCCAGTGAGGTGGTCAGTTCCACCACGGGCCCGTCGGCAATCGAGTCGGCTGTCTGTGTCATTTCAGTCTTTGCAGGGGCGTCCGTCTGAGCGAAAGCGCCTGAGGCGGCGATCATCGTCAGCAGGACAGTGATTAAAATCTTCATTATTATCAGGTGTCAGATGTTTGTCAGGCTGTGGCC
The DNA here is from genome assembly GCA_002493515.1 of Porphyromonadaceae bacterium UBA7087. GTDB lineage: Bacteria > Bacteroidota > Bacteroidia > Bacteroidales > Muribaculaceae > Lepagella. The sequence goes on from DKYZ01000019.1 coordinate 6,203, forward strand.
GTGGCAGCGGCGACGGCTCCCTGGGGATATATCCGCTTGTAGATTCTGCGGAAATTGTCGTCGGTCTCGCGGAGCTCGGCTGCGCGGCTCTGGTAGTCAGGACCCCAGATTCCCTCGAGCAGAGTGCCGATGTATCTTCTCTCGCGGTCCTTGTCGATGGCGCATTCGATCAGACGTCCCACCCAAGGGCGGAATTTCTCGCCGTCGATAGCGTGGAGATACCTTGCGGAGCTTGCCAGGAACTGTCCGGAGGCGTCGGTCCGGCAAAGCATGTCGATAAGCCGCGGCATCTCGGCGTCGCAGGAGTCGCTGTGGTTCACAATATATTCATAGACGGCCATGCCGTCGGGATCCTTGCCCAGTGTTTTCTCTAATTCGTTCATTTCTGTAGTTCGCTATTTTGATAAGTCCGGGCCGTGTCCGGCCGGGGAATCGAGGAGCGTAAAAACTATTGTGAGCGCAAAAATATATAATTTTAAGATACTAATCACCCAAAAAGGGGAAAAAAATAATGTCGGGGAGTTATTATTAGTGATAATTGAGCCTGAATTTGGCGGAAATTATTAATTTTGCAGAAAAATCCGGTAAAAATGAGCAGTTGCACATCAGATGGAAATTTAGTCGTGGTGATAGGGCGGCAGTTCGGCAGCGGCGGGCGCAAGATAGGGCGCATGCTTGCCGAGCGCATAGGCGCGTCGTATTACGACAAGGAGCTGTTGCTCGAGGCGGCCGGCGAGTGCGGCATCACGCGCGAGACGCTGGCAGCCGCCGACGAACGGCGTCCCTCGCCGCTCAGATGGTTTCTCCACGGCGCCTATGGCGCGAGCGACGGGCTCGGAGGCGACCCCCTGGCAGAGAATATCTATGCCGCCGTCGCCAACGTGATCAGGAACGTCGGCTCCAAGGGACCCTGCGTGATAGTGGGGCGCACGGCCGACCATATCCTCAGGGAGAATCCGATGATGGTCAGCGTGTTTCTGCACGCTCCCCTGGAGCACAGGGCGAAATGTCTCGTAGGGCGTGGCGAGCACGCCACGGAGCGCCAGGCGACGGAGGCCGCGCGGAAGGCCGACCGCCAGCGCGAGAACTTCTACAACTATTTCACCGGCCGGAGATGGGGGACAGCTGCCAACTATCACCTGTGTGTCGACTCGTCGCAGCTCGACGATGCGCAGATTGTGGAGGTGATAGCGAGCTATGTGGAGATAAGGAGGAAAAACGGCAGGCAGAGGCCGCCGGAAAAGAAGTGATTATTATGAAGTAAGTATTATATTGAGTACACCGCGTTCAGAAGTGTGGTCTGTCGCTTCATGCCTGGAGCATGAAGAGGAAAGTCCGGGCAACGCAGAGCATCACATTTCCTAACGGGAAGCCGGCGGTGACGCCGGGGACAATGTGACAGAAAACGACCGCCCGTCTCCCCTCCGGGGAGGCGCGGCAAGGGTGAAAAGGCGGGGTAAGAGCCCACCGGCTCCGGCGGCGACACCGGAGGCCGCACATCCTGTGAGTTGCAAGGCCAAATATACCGGCAGTAAAGGATTGCTCGTCCATTGCCGGGGGGTAGGCTGCTGCACCGACGCTGTCGGGCCGCGAGATAAATGACAGACGGGGCGACTCCTCCGGAGAAGCCTCACATAACCCGGCTTACAGCATTTCTGAACAGCCGGGCCGTCGTCGACGTGAAGTCGCCGCGGCCCGGTCTTTTTTTATCCTTTCTTGCGGAGGCCGTGTGAACCATAGCGCCTCCTGCTTTGTAAAGACTTTGTAAGGAGAACAACGAGAAAACATATATCCCGACATGAATGATACAGAGCCCAAGAAGAAATCAAAGATATCGGCATGGATAGAGAAGGCAATCGCCTTCGCCTCCTACTGCTGGAGCGGAGTCTGGAAGGAGACACGCGACACGCGGAAGGTGAGGGTGATAAAGACCCTCAACCTGTCGGTGAGGTCGTTTATGGACAGAAACCTCCAGAACAAGTCGATGTCGCTGACCTATTCGACGGTGCTTGCCATAGTGCCGGCCTTCGCGCTGATGCTCGCCATAGCCCGTGGATTCGGCTTCCAGGACCTTCTCCAGAAAGAGCTCTACGCATATTTCCCGGCCCAGCGGCAGGCCACCAAGCTCGCCCTCTCTTTCGTGGACTCATATTTAAAGGAGGCCAGCCAGGGGGTGTTTGTCGGTGTCGGCATCGTCTTCCTGCTATGGACGCTGATATCTCTTCTGTCGAACATCGAGGAGGCCTTCAACGCCATATGGGACGTGAAGCGTGACCGCTCATTCTACCGCAAGGTGACCGACTACATCGCTATATGCCTGATGGTGCCGGTGCTGATGATATGCTCGGCCGGTATCTCCATCTTCATGTCGACCACGATCCAGGACATGTTCAACCTCAGTTTCCTGACCCCGGTGCTCGATGTGGTGCTCGAGGCCTCGCCGCTGGTGCTCTGCTGGCTTGCCTTCACGCTGTCGTTCTTCCTTATCCCCAACACGAAGGTGATGTTCAAGTATTCCGCCATATCGGGGGCGATATGCGCTGTGGCGTTCCAGATTCTGCAGCTCCTGTTTGTCAACGGACAGATCTACGTATCGAAATACAACGCCATATACGGCTCATTCTCCTTCCTGCCGCTGATGCTGATATGGCTCCAGCTGTCGTGGCTGATACTGCTTTTCGGATGTGTGCTCACCTATTCGCTGCAGAACGTATTCGCCTTCAACTTCCTGGGAGACAGCGAGAAGATGTCTTACGACTATTCCAAGAAAGTGGCTGTGATATTAATGACGGCTGTGGTGAAGCGGTTTGATAAGGAGAAGACGCCGCTTACGCGCGCCCAGCTCTCCGATTACTACGACATCCCGATACGCATCGTCACCAATCTCTGCGAGAAACTTTACCGCGCCAAACTCATATCCTATACCATCCTTCCCAACGACAGGGTGGGTATATCTCCGGCCGTCAACGTGGCCACGCTCTCGGCAGGGGAGCTTTTCCGGCGGCTCGACAATGTGGGCGACAGCAATTTCATACCGCGTTTCTCCATCATCTACGGCAATGTGCTGGCAAGAATCAGCCAGTGGTTTGACACCACCTACAAGGATCTCGAGCCGTATCTTCTCAAGGACATAGAGCTGCCCGTAGACAAGGACAAGGAGGTGATGCTCGACCAGTCGGCGATTACCAATCCGTTTGACGATGACCCGGAGGACGTGGACACAAGTTCGTCGGACGGGGAGTGAGAGGTTAACGATGAGGGATTAACGATTAGTGATTAGTGATTAGTGATTAACGGGGAGCGGGGATAATGGTTGAAAAACTATGTTGTAGAACATATTACGGGGATTTTGTATATACAAAATTTATCATTGAACGATAAAAAAGGGTCTGGGGATAAAAATATTGCCAATATGTTTGCAATTATTGAATAAACTATCTATCTTTGTAAATATTTAACGGTCTCGCTCCCCTCCCGCGAAAAATATAGTAATCGGAAGCAGGCGTCGATGGGCCGTATGGCAGACGCCGAGCCTGGAAATTAGACATAGAATCAGATTCAGAACCCTAATAAGTTTCACAAATGAGCTATTTGAAATTCGACAAGAACCTCATGATTAACCTGGAGCAGAGCCTACCCAAGGAGATGCTGCGCACCAACAAATCGGGAGCTTATCACTGCACCACGATCGTGGGCTGCAACACACGCAAGCAGCACGGTCTGCTGGTGATACCGATTCCCGAGATGGATGACAAGGCGCACGTGCTTCTGTCGTCGCTCGACGAGACCGTGATCCAGCACGGCGCTCCGTTTAATCTGGGCCTCCACCAGTATGGGGAGGGGGTATTCAGTCCCAACGGCCATAAATACATTCGTCAGTTCGACTGCGAGACGGTGCCCACGATGACATATCGCGTCGGCGGCGTCGTGCTCACCAAAGAGAAGGTATTCATATCCCATGAGAACCGCATTCTCATCAAATATACCCTTGAGGAGGCCCATTCGGCCACCACACTGAGATTCAAGCCATTCCTGGCTTTCCGCAACGCCAACGACCTCTGCATGGAGAACTCGGCCCTCAACGGGGGCACGACCCCGGTGGCCAACGGAATCGCCACCTGTCTCTACGAAGGCTATCCCAACCTCTACATGCAGTTCAACAAGCCGGTGGAGTGGGTGGCAGACGGCCACTGGTATAAAGGAATAGAATATTACAAGGACCGCGACCGCGGCCTTCCCTATAAGGAGGATCTCTGGGTGCCCGGATATTTCGAGCTTCCCATAAAGAAAGGAGAGACGGTGATATTCTCCGCCTCCACGTTCGAGGCCGACCCGGCCACCTTCATGAAGACCTACGAGGATGAGCTCGCCACGCGCACATGCCGCACGAGCTTCTACAACTGCCTGAAGAACTCCGCAAAGCAGTTCTATCTCAAGAACAAGTCGGGGATGTATCTCATGGCCGGCTATCCCTGGTATAACGTCCGCGCCCGCGACGAGCTCATGGCCCTTCCCGGCTGCACGCTTGCCATCGACCACCAGGAGGATTACGAGCTGATTATGGGCACATTCCTCAAGGCTATACGCAAATTCATCGACGAGGGGGAGAAAGACAAGACGATAGGGGAGATCGACCTTCCCGACATCCCGCTCTGGACAATCTGGGCCATACAGCAGTTCCGCCGCAGCGTCGACAGCAACGCCTGCCGTGAGAAATACGGCGATGACGTCCGCTTCCTGGTGGAGGCCATCCGCTCCGGAAGGGTGCCCAACCTTTACCTCAACCACAACGGGCTCCTGTCGTCGAACGGCCAGGACAAGCCTGTGACCTGGCTCTCCGCCTCGATCGACGGGCGCCCCATCATCCCGCGCACGGGTTATATAGTGGAGTTCAACGCCCTGTGGTATAACGCCCTGCGCTTCCTTATCTCGCTTTACGAGCATGACGGAAGCCAGCGCGACTATGTGGAGGGGCTGCAGGAGCTGGCCGAGAAGGTGAAGCAGTCGTTTGTAGACACCTTCCTCAACGACTACGGATACCTCTACGACTATGTCAACGGGTCGTATACCGACCTGGAGGTGCGTCCCAACATGGCTATAGCAATCGGCCTGGAGTATTCTCCGCTCGACCGCCGGCAGCGCAAGAAGGTGCTCGACCTCTGCACACGCGAGCTTCTCACCCCCAAGGGACTGCGCTCTCTGAGCCCGAAGAGCTACGCCTACAACCCGACCTACGTCGGAGGCCCTCTCCAGCGCGAGTATGCCGTGCATCAGGGTCCGGCACGTCCCTGGCTCTTCGGCTTCTATGCCGACGCCTATTTCAAGGTGTTCGGCCTGAGCGGCCTCTCCTTCATAGAGCGTATGCTCATCGGCTACGAGGATGAGATGACCGAGGGATGCATCGGGTCGCTGTCGGAGCTTTATGACGGCAATCCCCCTTACACGGGACGCGGCGCAGTGAGCACGGCCAAGAACGTGGGCGAGATTCTGCGCACCATCAAGAACGTGAAAGAATTCAATAAACTACAAACCACAGAAACCGAACAATCCAAATGAAGGCATTAATGTTCGGGTGGGAGTTCCCGCCCCATATACTCGGCGGCCTGGGCACGGCAAGCTACGGCCTGACTAAAGGAATGCACGCCAACGGCAACATGGACATCACATTCGTAATCCCCAAGCCGTGGGGCGACGAGGAGAAAGGATTCGCAAGGATTATCGGCGCGTGCAACACGCCGGTGGCCTGGAGAGACGTAAGCTGGGATTACGTGAATTCGAGAATAGGAAAGGTGATGGACCCGCAGACGTATTTCGACCTGCGCGACCATATCTACGCCGATTTCAACTACATGCGTCTCAACGACCTGGGATGCATAGAGTTTTCCGGCCGCTATCCGGAGAATATCCTGGAGGAGATCAACAATTACTCGATTGTGGCGGGCGTCATAGCGCGCACGGTGCCTTTCGACGTGATACATTCCCACGACTGGCTGACATATCCGGCCGGCATCCACGCGAAGAACGTCACGGGCAAGCCGCTGGTGATACACGTCCACGCCTCGGAGTTCGACCGCTCCAGGGGCAAGCCGAACCCGACAGTGTTCGGCATCGAGAAAGACGGCATGAACAATGCCGACCATATCATCACGGTGTCAGACCTGACGCGCCGCACGGTGATTGAGAAATACGGCATCGACCCGGCCAAGGTCACGACCGTCCACAACGCCGTGATACCACTCAGCGACGAGATTCTCAACCTTCCCAAGCGGGAGTCGAAAGACAAGGTGATAACCTTCCTGGGGCGCATCACCATGCAGAAGGGTCCGGAGTATTTCGTAGAGGCGGCCGCCAAGGTGCTTCAGAAGAACAAGAACGTGCGGTTCGTCATGGCGGGCGGCGGCGACATGGAGGCGGCCATGATACGCCTGGCCGCTAAGCGCGACATAGCCGACAGATTCCATTTCACCGGCTTCCTGCGCGGCAAGGAGGTATACCAGATGTTCAAGGATTCCGACGTCTACGTCATGCCCTCCGTCTCCGAGCCGTTCGGCATCTCGCCGCTTGAGGCGATGGAGATGGGCGTGCCCTCCATCATATCGAAGCAGAGCGGATGTGCCGAGATTCTCGACAACGTCATCAAGACCGACTACTGGGACATCGACGCAATGGCCGACGCCATGCACTCGATCATCACCAACCCCGCGCTTCACAAGACGCTCTCGGAAGACGGCATCGAGGAGATAAAGGGTATCACCTGGGAGAAGGCCGGCAAGAAGGTGATCGACATCTACAACCAAGTCATCAACAGATAATCACGAATAACAAAATCACATCATAGAAATCATGAAGAATGTTTGTTTCTATTTCAAGATCCATCAGCCCTACCGCCTGAAAAGATACAGGTTTTTCGACATAGGCAACGACCACTACTATTACGATGACTTCGCCAACGACGAGATCGTGACGCGTCTTGCCGAGAACAGCTACATCCCCATGGCGGAGACGCTTCTCCAGATGATCAAGGAATACGGCAGCGAGTTCAAGTGCTCCATCTCGATCACCGGCACAGCCATCGAGCAGTTGCAGCAGTACGTGCCGGAGTTTATCGAGCTTCTCAAGAAGCTTGCCGACACAGGCAACGTGGAGTTCCTGAGCGAGACCTATTCCCACTCTCTGGCGTCGCTGGAGGATCCGGAGGCGTTCATGCGCGAGGTCAAGGCTCACGACGACCTGGTATACCGCACGTTCGGCCGCAAGCCGGAGGTGTTTGCCAACACCGAGCTCATCTATGACGACGACATCGCGCTTCTGATAAGCTCGATGGGCTTCCGCACGGCCGTGACGGAGGGCGCCAAGCATGTGCTGGGATGGAAATCCCCCAACTACGTCTACCGCTCGGCATCCGCGCCTTCAGTGAAGCTTCTTCTCACCAACGACAAGCTGGCCTGCGACATATCGCGCAATTTCAACAATCCGTCGTGGGACGAATATCCCCTCACGGCCGACAAATACGTCAACTGGATCGCTTCCCTTCCGGAGAACGAGCAGGTGGTCAACCTTTATCTGAGCATGGATACGTTCGGAAGCTTCCTTCCGAAGTCGACGGGAATCTTCGATTTCCTCAAGGCGCTTCCGCGTTTCGGCAAGGAGAAGGGCGTTGTGTTCACTACTCCGTCGGATGTGGTGGCCAAGCTCAAGCCGGTCGACGAGCTTTCCGTGCCGTATCCGATCTCGGATATCGACGAGGCGCGTGACGTGTCGGCCTGGAAGGGCAACGAGCTCCAGAACGAGGCCCTGCGCAAGCTTTATGGCGTGGCCGAGCGTGTGAGCCTATGCGACGACCGCCGTCTGAAGCAGGACTGGGAGTATCTCCAGAGCTGCGACCATTTCTACTATATGAGCACGAAGAATCTGGCCGACGGAGCATCTCACGCCGCCTTCAGCCCGTATGACTCGCCGTTTGCAGCTTTCACCAACTATATGAACGTGCTGGCAGACTTCCTGGTGCGCGTGGAGGAGCAGTATCCCGAGTCGATCGACAACGAGGAGCTCAACTCGCTTCTGCTGACAATCCGCAACCAGAGCCAGGAGATCAACGAGCTCAACAAGGAGGTGAAGACCCTGCGCAACAATATCCTCAACGCCGACGACAGCACCAACTCAGCCAAGGAGGAGCTGCCGGTGGTTCAGGAGAAGCCGGCCAGGAAGGCGCCGGCACGCAAGCGTGCCGCCAAGAAATAGGATATGCATCATATTAGTTTATTGTGATTCGCGCCCGGCGACCATTCAGGTTGTCGGGCGCGTTTCTGTCGATGCCCGCATCACAATGTCGGCATCGACGGTGATTACGCTCGGGGCTGCGGAGGGGTTGTCGATAAGCCTCAGGAGAAGGTGGGCCGCCTTCCGCCCCATGTGGCGCAGGGGCGCCTCTACGGTTGTGAGCATCGGATAGACCATCTCGGAGAGCACGGTGCCGGAGAAACTGGCCACTGCGATATCCTCCGGGATTCTGTGGCCAAGCTCGCGCAGCCGGTTCATGGCCGCTATTCCGACAATGTCGGTGAAGGCGAAGACGGCATCGGCATCCGGCGCGGCGGCATGTATCTGTCCGGCCGCGGCCAGTCCGTCGGAATATCTTATGCCGCCGTCCAGGATCAGCCCGTCGGTTGAGAGTCCGAACTTGTGCATGGCCTCGCGGTAGCCCCTGCATCTTTCGTGAGAATTGTATATGCAGTCGGGGCCTTTGAGGAAAACGATTCTCCTGCGGCCGTCTCTTATCAGGCGTTCGGTGAGAAAGAATGATTTCGTGTAGTCGTCAACCACAACCCGCGACGCCTCCAGACCCTGCGGAATCCTGTCGTAGAATACGATTGGCATCCCTTTGCGCATAAGGTCGCCAAACTCATTCATGTTCCTCTTGTAGTCGCAGATGCTTATTATTATGCCGTCTACCATGAAACGCTCCATCATCCTCAGATTCTCCAGCTCTTTGGCGGAATCCTCCTCCGAGTCTGCAAGGAGCACCTTCATTCCGAGAGGATAGAACACGCTCTTTACCCCTTTCGACACTTCGGCAGCGAAAGGTGTCACCAGTTCCGGCACAATCATGCCTATTGTATTGGTGCGCCCGTATTTGAGATTTTTGGCAACGGGATTGGGACGGTAGCCGAGCTCGTCTGCGGCAGCGAGTATCCTATCCCTGGTCTCACGCCGTATGTTCTTGTCGTCGACGAGCGCGCGGGATACGGTGGATGTCGACAAGTGGAGATGACTGGCTATGTCCTTTATGGTGATTCTTTTCATGGCCAGATGTGGAGAATGAATGGGGAAAAACTTCTGGTATCATTTAAGAAACGTGGAGGGTCGCGGTTTTGTTTCATTGGGAACGATTGCAGATTTTGGGAGCGTTCCCGCACACGTTCCCGGAAAAAAATAGGAGTGAAAATTCTTTTTATCCCTTTCCTGGGGAGCTAACTTTGCATCATGACAATGAAAAACTCATAAAAAAGACACAACATAAGAATGAAAAGAGAAATCAGAAAAATCGGTTATGACCGCAGCCGGCTCACTCCCGGCATACTTCACATAGGGGTCGGAAACTTCCACCGCGCCCACGAGGAATATTACACCAATCAGCTCGTCGAGGCTGACGACGCCCAGTTTGGCTGGGGCATTGCCGGGGCTATGCTGATGCCCCATGACGAGAGCCTTTACCGCTCGCTCCGTGAGCAGGACGGCATGTATACACTCACCGTGTGCGGACGCGACGGACACGACGAGGCGATGGAGATCGGAACCCTCGTCGAGCTGGTGCGGCCCACAGAGAACCCCCGGGCGCTGATCGACATGATCGCCTCTCCGGAGATAAGGATAATCTCCATGACCATAACCGAGGGTGGCTACAATATACCGCGCGAGACAGGGGAATTCAACCTGAAAGATGAGAAGGTGGCGCATGATTTGAAAAATCCTGCCGAGCCGCTGTCTGTCTTCGGCCAGATGGCCGAGGGGCTGAGGAAACGCCGGGATGCCGGTGCGGGACCTGTGACTGTTCTTACCTGCGACAACCTCCAGCACAACGGAGACACGGCGCGCAAGGCCTTCATGTCGTTTTTCGAGGCGCAGGATCCCTCGCTTGCTGAATGGGCACGGGAAAACGTCACATTTCCCAACAGCATGGTAGACCGCATTACTCCTGCCACTACGCCTGCCGACGTGAAGCGTCTTGACGCTGAAAACGGCAGCGATGACAAGGCGCCGGTGTATTGCGAGGATTTCATACAGTGGGTGATTGAGGACCGTTTCGCCGCCGGACGTCCCGCATGGGAAAAGGTGGGTGTCCAGTTCACCGATGACGTCACCGCCTATGAGAACATGAAGCTCAGCCTTCTCAATGCCTCCCACACTTTGCTTTCATATCCGTCGTTTCTCGCCGGATACCGCAAGGTGGATGACGCCATGCATGATGCGGTGATAGAGAAATTCGTGCGTGATTTCATGGATCTGGATGTCACTCCATATGTGCCCGCTCCGGCAGGGATAGACCTTGACGAATACAAGAAGACTCTGATAGAGAGATTCGGCAACCGTTCGGTGAGCGACCAGGTATCGCGCCTGTGCTTTGACGGGCTATCCAAGTTCCCAGTGTATGTGACCCCCAATCTTACAAAGATGGTGGCCGACGGGAAAGACCTGACCCGAGTGGCATATCTGCTGGCTGCATACCGACATTATCTGAAATACCGCACCGACGACAACGGAGTGTCGTTCGAGATCGCCGAGCCGTGGCTCACCGACGCCGAGAGTGCCCTTGTCATGAGCGACGATTCCATGCGCTTCCTGCAACTTGATGCGTTTGCCGGTGCCGGACTTGCCGGTAGCCGTGATTTTGTAGCCCTTTACATGAGGTTTGTGGATGAGATCCGCGAACGCGGGGCGATGGCGACCTTGAGGGAAATCATCTGACGCACGATGGCCATGAGAGAGCAATCGGTCAGGATGAGATATACGTTGGGACCCTTTGTGGTCCTGACGTTCATATATTTTGTGGTAGGGTTCCTCACCACGGTCAACGGCCAGTTCCAGGGCCCGATGAAAGTCGCTTTCCTGTCACATGCGAGCGAGCTGCGCAACACTCTGACCACCATGATATCCTTTTTCTTTTTCCTGGGGTATCTTGTCAACAGCGGTCTGGGCGGAAGATGGATCGACAGAGTCGGCTATAAGTCCACGCTGCTCCGTGCGTTGGCCATCATGACCTGCGGCCTGCTTCTCTACAGCCTGTCGTCGTGGGTTGTGGAGAGATGGAGCGGATCATATGTCAGGCTGGGGAGCGACCTCGTGCCCTGGGGATATTTCATATTCCTGGCAGGGTCGTTCATGATGGGCACGTCGGCGGCGGTGCTTCAGGTCGTGATCAATCCGTATGTGTCTGCCTATGACCTTCCGGGCACACGTCCCGTGCAGCGGATGAACATAGTGTGCGCGGTCAATTCAGTGGGCACTACGATAGCGCCCTTTTTCGTGACCGGAGTGATATTCGCAGGCGTGGCCTTCGAGGCCGTGAGGCCCGGGCAGCTGCTTGTCCCTTTTCTGGTGATAGCCGGCACAATAGCACTTCTTGCGCTTGTTACGTCGCGTCTTCCGTTGCCCGACATGGCCCATACGCGGGCGTCGGGCGAGGAGAGTCTGCCGAGAAGCGTATGGTCTTTCCGCCACCTCGCGCTGGGTGTCGCCGCGATATTCTTCTATGTCGGCACAGAGGTTGCCGTCGGAGTCAACGTCAATCTCCATGCGATGCAGATGATCGAGTCGGGGAGGCCGCTGTCGTTTTTCGGCCTGGGCAATATCGAGGTCTGGGGATTGAATCTCGGTATTCCGGCCCTTCTCGCCACTCTTTACTGGGGAGGGATGATGCTGGGGCGTCTCGTGTTCAGTTTCTTCAGCCGTATTCCACCCCGGCGCCTTCTTATAATCATGACATCGGCTGCGTCGGTGGTGATTCTTCTTGCGATGGTGCTCGACAACCTATGGCTGCTTGTGTCGGTGGGGCTGCTTCATTCCGTGATGTGGGGATGCATCTTCACTCTTGCGGTCGCCGGGCTTCATAAGTACACGTCGAAGGCCTCGGGCGTTTTCATGGCAGGTGTTTTCGGGGGAGCGGTATTTCCTGTGGCGCAGGGCATGATGGCCGACTGGATCGGCAACTGGCAGTGGACGTGGAGCATAGCTCTGCTTTGCGAGCTGTTCATGCTGTATTATGCGCTGTGGGGATGCCGTGTCACAGACCGGGAGGCGCTTGACCACCTCAGGGCCGTCGCGCCTTCCGATCCGGGATGACGTGTGGTGTCAGGCCTGGAGATATTCCGTCACGACCTCCTGGATGGCATCCATGTCGGGAATCCATTTCCCCGGCTCCGTGTCGGAGCCTCTGACGAGATCCATCACCGGATAGTAGTCGCATTCCGGAAGGTCGTCCTCCGGGTCGGCCAGGTCGATGTCGAGTGTTGTGGTGTCGATGCGCAGCTGCGTGTCGTCGCCATAGCATTCCTCCTGGCTGATGTATTTCTCCACTGTCTCCCTGATTCTGTGGGTCAGGTTTTCCACAGTCATTTCAGTCTCTTTCATATCTTTGTCCATATCGTTTTTCAATAGTTCGTTAATTTTTGAA
>DKYZ01000016.1 GCA_002493515.1 Porphyromonadaceae bacterium UBA7087
CATGCCTTCGGCATGTTGCCACGGAGTGCTAAACAGCTTTATGTGATACACCACAAGCATGTCCTCATCCTCGAAACGAAGGAGGTATATTACGCGTTGCGGTATGCTTTTGGCAAGCAAAGCGATATTCCGGATGTCGAAGTCGCGCTTCTTTAGCGTGACTTCGACAATGTATATCTCTTTTATCACCTCCCCCTCGGCAATAACCGGGAGAGTCCGCGGCGAAATCCAATTCACGAAGTCAAGACGCGACACGTCCGCATCGAAACTGTCACGTTGCGATGGTTTCCAGTCAAACCGCTTGTAAAGTTGTGCTTTCGGCAGCGGTCGTCTTACTTCAGTGGATTGCGGCAGATTGAGCATATTTAATATTTACTTGAAATTATCATGCCCGGAGAAAAGATCTCCTAGAAAGGTGAGAGCCCAGATTATTAGAAGTGCATAAAACATAATTTTTTATTTAATTATTAAAAAACATATTAACTCGAAATCGTCGAGGCCGCGGACCTCGTTGCCGAAGAGCGCACCGCTGTCACCTTCGAGGAAAGAGAAGAGGTCGGTGGTCTCCTTTGTCTTGACCAGCGACGAGATGGCGTCGCCGAGCAGACGGGAGTAAGTGCCCATATGCTTGCCGTCGCGGGTCTCGGCGTTAAACTTCTGGCATAGCTCAGGTATAGGCTGAGCCTTCCCTCGGCACAGCCGGCGCATACGGTCGAGCAATCCTTTCGGGTCGAGATGGTCAACCACCACCGATGAGTCCTGACCGATATAGACCATATAGAATGGGTGTAACCTGTTCTTGCGGTCGATGTTGATTCCGTCATTGCGGTTCTTGAGCACAAATATCACCCCGGGAGGCGCATCCCTGTCGGAAGCGACGAGAGCATGGAGGCCCATGGGGGTATGCTCTATGTCATGCCCCTGCTTCATGTAATCGAGAAGGTCAAGGCGGAACTCGTTAAGTCCCAGGTCCATGATAGACACACCCGTGTTCATCTCCTCGATATCCACTACCTCCTCCCGGAGCCGTTCGAGTTGCTTGCGGCGGTATTCCAGATCACCCTGCTCCTCGGCGGATAGGGGATTGTCGTCGCCGGTGGCGGTGAGCACCGACACCTTCATGCGTGCCTCGACGCGCCCTTTGAGATTGATGTAATCGTCAAGGTCCATGTCGGGCCAGTAGTTGACAAGCTGGATAACCGCGTTACGCGACCCGATGCGGTCTATGCGTCCGAACCGCTGGATGATGCGCACCGGATTCCAGTGGATGTCGTAGTTGATGAGATAGTCGCAGTCCTGGAGGTTCTGCCCCTCCGAGATGCAGTCGGTGGCGACCAGCACGTCAATCTCCTCGTCGAGACCTGGAAAGAGGGATCCCTTCTCCTTTGAAATGGGAGAGAAGAGGGTCAGGATGCGGGCAAAATCCTGTAGGGACATGCCTTTGGCATGTTGACCCGGTTTAACATCGCGAAGCGATGTCCCTACGCTGTCGCCGCTCACCAGGCCGATATGCGAGCCGAGCGACCTCACCACCGGCACGAGATTCTCGTAAAGATAGCGGGCGGTATCGGAGAAGGCCGTGAAGATGATGACCTTCCTGTTGTCGCCGTTTATGGGATTGGAGAATTTGTGACGGATGTCGTCAATGAGCATCCTGAGCTTGCTGTCATGCTCCGGCGTGATGTCTGCGAGCATGGAGAGCAGCCTGTTCAGGGTGGCGACGTCTTCGGCAAGATTACCGCGCCACTGCACATAGTCCATATCCTCCAATGCGATTTTCGTCTTCCTGTTTCCGATGAATACGGCATCCTCCTGCTCATCGGAGTCGAGACCGTAGGAGAAGTCGTAATCGCTCACCATCGCGACCTCCTCCCTGGCCGCGAGAGCGTCTATCGCGCTTATCGTGGTCGTGATATATCTCTTTATCCTTTCGAGAGTGAACCGGAAGGAGTTGACAGAGCTTTCGAGGCGTTTTAGCAGGTTGATGCTCATGAGCTGGCGTATGCCCCGTTCGCGGCCGCTGCGTGACATTCCGCCGAAACGCCCGTCCTCGCGGATTTCCGAATATTTCTCCAGTCTGCTTGGCAGGATGAAGTCGGAAGGGGTGTAGATGGCGAGGTTGAGCTCGCTGACACTGGTGAAAATGTGGTTGAACCCCACGGCTTCCGGCAGGTCGGTCAGTTTCGGGATGCGCGAGAGGGGTTTCAGCCTTTCCGGGAATCTGCCGATGTCGGCGGTGTCGTAATACTGCTCGATATGCCTGCGGCTGCGGGCTATCGTCACGCTGTCGAGCACCTCGAAGAAATCGAAGCTCAGCGATTCGAGCAACGCTTTCGTGGTGCGCCCCTCCGGCGGAAGTTTCGACCAGCGGTTGAAGGCCGCCTGCGCCTGGCGGAAGATGTCGTCGAGCGATCCGGTGGTCTTCAGCAGCGCGTCCATCCGCGAGCTGTCCCCCTCGTAGGCGAGCGCGAGCTGGTTGCGCAGGTCGTTGAAACGGTTGTTGACGGGTGTGGCCGACAGCATCAGCACCTTCGTCCTGACGTCGGCGCGTATCACCTTGTTCATCAGCCGCAGATAGCGGTTCTCGCGCGGGTTCCCGTCATTCTCGTCGGTGGTCACTTTGCCGCCGTTGCGGAAGTTGTGGCTCTCGTCGATGACCACCAGGTCATAGTTCCCCCAGTTGATATGCTCCAGGTCGAGGCCGTTGCTCTCACCCGATTTACGCGACAGGTCGGTGTGGTAGAGGATGTCATAGCGTAGCCGGTCGGCTACAAGGGGATTGTTGATGTAGTTGCTGCGGTAGGTTATCCAGTTGTCGTGCAGCTTCTTGGGGCAGAGCACGAGAACGGACTTGTTGCGGTTCTCGTAATATTTGATCACCGCGAGGGCGGTGAATGTCTTGCCGAGACCGACGGAGTCGGCAAGTATGCACCCGTTGTATCTCTCGAGTTTGTTGATGATGGCGAGGGCGGCGTCGCGCTGGAAATTGTAGAGCTTGTTCCAGATGACACTCGACCTGAAACCGGTGGCCTCGTCGGGGAGTACATCCTCCGATATGTCCTCAAGAAACTCGTTGAAGATGTTGTAGAGCGTCACGAAGTAGATGAACTCCGGGGCGTTCTCCCTGTAGGCGTTGGTGATGCTGTCGAGCACCTGCTCCGTGACGACCTGCAGCTTATCATTGTCGCTCCACACCTGGTCGAAGAGGTTCAGGTAGAATTGCGAGAGAGGGGCGTGTGTGCGCTGCACGAACTGGTAGGCGTTGTTGCCGCGCTCGCATCCGAGGTCTACGGTTGTGAAACCGTTGAGGGGCATATAGCTGACGTCATCGACGTTGACGAAGCCCAACATGGTCTCGGTTGTGCGGTTGGATTTGAAAGAGGCTTTGTTCCTTATCCAGTCGGCGCATTCCTTCGCGACGGCCCTGAGCGACAATTCGTTGCGGAGTTTGATCTCGAACTCGGAGCCGAAGAGGTCGCGCTCGCGGTTCAGACGCGGAATATAGAACTCGCGGCGTTGCCTGTCGGTTTTCTCGGTGATGAAAGAGGGGGAGGTGAAGATGAAGCGCAACTCCCTGATGTCGGCTAATTGCTCACGGAGTTCCTGGAAGGCATAGATTGAGAAAGAGGCGGCGGCAATGGAGACACGGCTGCCTGGTCTGATGGTTTTCATCAGATCGTCGCGCAGGGTTCGGTTCACATTGTCAATGAGTTGCACTGCGGTAGCTCGCCTCCTCAGCCACCGACTCCGAAATGGCGTATTGTTCAGGTAAATGCAAAAGAAAAGCGGGAGTCATATCGTTACTCGTCCCGCAACCTGAGGCATCTGGCATTAGCCCATCGAAGTAGGATGAGCAACAGACTCCACGCTGTATATGCAGATACCCCAAACCCATCTCAAGCATATGCTTGAAATGAGCCCGGAATGGTATATACATACCCGTGGCGTCTATTGCACTCTATCTATGACTTCGATTTGAAAACTGCCAGATTTTCAGGTCGCCAAAGACAAAGCGTCAATATACGCTTTTCCAATATGTCGTCAGACACCCGCTTGCCGTAACGCGGTCGCCCGCAGGGGTCGCGTTCCCTCAGCGTGGATATCCAGATGCAAAATTAACAAAAATTTCCGAAGTTCAGTCAAATTTTTATTATTTTGCGGGGTAGGGGAGGTAGGCGAAGCCGAGCTCCAGGCAGTTGGTGCGCTCGAAGAGCTTCGGGATGAGCGGGAGGGCCTCCTGAATCTTGGGGAGCAGCGGTGCCAAATCGGGTTGCGACTGGATGTAGGCGAGAAGCGCCTTGACAGTCGCGTCGTCCTGTAGCAGCGGAAGCAGAATCTTGTTGAGGAGGGTGACCGTCATCTCCGTGTTCATGTATATGTCGAGGCCGGACTGGGATAGGGTGTATTCAGCCGGTATGCCCGGGGCGAGCATGGGCCCGACGGCATCGATGAACGCCGCAAGCAGTCTCTTCATGTCGAAGCCTGTGGCCGGAGTATCAGCCCTCGTGAAATCAATATCTGGATTGTCGCTCCCGGCAGGCTGGAGAGTGAGGATGAGACTGTAAAGGGAGAGGGGATTGAGGTAAAGCTTCATCATATTGTCGGAAAGCACCACATACTGGAACCCGTTCAAAGGCGTCTGCTGGAACTGCGCTGCACCATTTGCCGTGCCAAGATATGTGGCGGCAATATTGCCATCACTTCTAAAGCCAACGCTTTTCACCGCGCTTCCGAGCAGCTGCGCCAGAGAGCTGTAGGCCGTGTTGTTGTAGACCGGGATCACGGGAGCCGTCACTATTATGTCGAGAAGTTTCTCCAGGTCGATCTCCACATTTGGCAGCGGTTCATATTCCCACACAATATGGAACGGCATCGACTTGTATTCAAGCAGACCGTCCCCCTTTTCCAACGGAGCCGGCGTCCAGGCCGTGTTGGCCAGCCGGGTGTTTTTCAGCGTCACTCCGTCGAAAGCCATGATCAGGGAATCCTTATTGACCTTTCCGGAATATGCGTAGGTGACATAATCGGTTTCCCCTTTTCCGGCGAAATTGTATAAATCGCCGTCAGGCAGAAGTTTCGTCTGAATCAGAAGCTCGGGAGACCCCGGCAGCACTCCAGGCGCCTTAAGGGTTCCGCTAAGCCCGAGCCCGGAAATCTGGCTCAGGTCAATCTGGCTGCCGAGCGCAATCGCGGCGTCAGAACCGTTCTGAGAGAATTTTGCAAACTTTCCTGGCATCGGGGCCTGTGAGTAATAGAGCTGGAGCCCCGCATTCCGGGCATATATTTTCTCACCGACAGGCGTTACCGTCGGTTTGTCGTCGTTGCTGCAGGAGACAAGCGTGAGCAGTCCGAAGGACGAGGCGAGGGTTGAAAGCAGATATTTATTCATGTGGATCTCTGTGTTGTTGAAACGAAAAATACCGGCGTCATGCAAATGCACGACACCGGTATTAAAACCATTTTCGGAATGAAATTGTTTTACTCCGAATATTTATCTGCGTATGTGTTTTACGGAAGACCTGAGGTTGGAGATGACATATATCCCCTTGTCGAGACTCAGTCTTATCTCCGGGGAGTCAACATTGTCGATCCATTTCACGAGAAGGCCGGAGCTTTTGAACACCCTCAGGCAATCGCCGGGCTCAAGACCCTTCACCACTACGCCGTCGGCGGTGTCATCTACCGTGAAAGTGGCCTCGGCGGAATCGGTGACAGTCTCCATGGATGTGCCGGGTGATTTCCCTTTCACATTGACCATGGCAGTGTTGTCGAAGCTTCTCATGTCGGATATGGCCGTCCCCTCATCCGTCACGGTATGGACAACGATGTAGAGAGTAACGTCATCCTCGGGGGCCTCGGCGTTGAAAGCCAGAGTGGTGGAGCGGTTGTGTCCCGACTCCGGATCCGACAGCAGCTCTCCGTCTATGGTCACGGGTCTCACGCCGGCGTAAGGACGGAATCCGGAGGGATCGGTGTAGAGGCCGACCTTAACATTGAAGCCCGGGCGCAGGGGAACCGGAGTATGGTTGAACACACATCCGATCACGGTCAGTGAGTCGCCGGAGGTCACGGCGCTTCTTGTCTCGACTGCTATGTCGGAAAGATGAAGCTTCATCGAGCCGGATGCAATCTCATTTGCCGCCGGGGCGAGCTGGCGCTTGCGTGCCGGCTTGCGGGTGGTTTCGATATTGTCGCCGCCGGGAGTTGTGGTCGTGAATGACGGTCTCACTTCATACGTCACGTCGTCAACGTCATCACCCCATGGCATCGTGGCCGTGACCTCCGTGGAATATCCCGGCAGGATGCTGACGGTCTTGTTGGTGAGGCGCGAGTTGACCGTTATGTCGAGATGGTCGATGGGATCTGCTCCGGCATTCATCACCCTGAAATAGTAGACGGGGTCTTTCCCCTCCTCGACGCCACCTTTCAGGCCGCAGTCCTCGATCTTGATCTCGTTTCTGAGGTCGGCGTGTCCCTCTATGATCTCGGCGCCGAGAGTCTCAAGGTCGGTTACAACTGCGGCTGCCGTGATCTGGTAGTCCTTGAAATAGCCGTCATAGTCGAGCACCGTTATGTCGAAATCCCCGTTTGCCGGGTCAACAATCACCGGAGTCGGTGTTGACAGGAACAGTTTGCCGTTGTCGCTCATGCACAGCCGGGAGGCATAGAGCGATGTATGCGACTGGAAGTTGCCGCTGTCACTTACAGTGTCGGCCTTTACATTGGCCTCTCTCCATATGATCGCTATGTCATTGAAATCAGCGTCCTGTTTCTGCTTGATCAGCTTGAAGTCGATGATACCGCGCTTGCCGAGGCCGGCGTCGAGTATAAGATTGACGTGTCCGGTTTTGTCAATGTCAAATAGACTGAGATCCTTGCCGCCGTCCTCAAGCGTACGCAGGGCTGCTCCAAGATATCTTTCGTCTCTGTCAAGAGGATCCCTGCCGGCAACGGAGACGATGCGGGGCGAGACACCGGAATATTCTGTCAGGCGGAAAACATCTTCAGCCGGCTTATATGCGGCCAGACGGGGTATGCTGTCACTATACTTGTCAAGAACAGTGGCAAACACTACCGGTGAATCATATCTCATCGCAAGTGAATAATCCATTACCGGGTATTCATCGCTGTAATTCTCCGCAAAAATGCGTGGATAAGAATAAGTTCCGTCCTGATTGACGATGCTGAAAAGAAAATCCCCGTCGAACTCACCCCCTGTCAGGACATCATCTGTGTCATAGGAATAACTGCCTTCTTTCCAGATCACCGCTCCGCAGGACTTGCTGTCGGAAACTGCTGCCACCGGCTGTATCACGTCAAGATAAGAGGCCGTCACATTGATATCCACCGGCTCATGCAGGTTGCCGTCCTTCGTGAACGACACGACCGACAGCTTTTTGCCCGATCTCAGCTTCTTGACAGTCTCGGCTCCCTCGGGAGAATTTGGATCAAGGCCATCGGGGATATCGACATCATCGCCGGCACGCAGCGCTGCCATAAGTCCGTAGCCATCCGGGGCGGTGTCGACGCTCATATCGTAGAAGGCTCCCTCTTCACCCCACTGTCCGCCGTTGAGCCGGTTGAGGGTCATCTTGTTCAGGTTGTCTGGATTGAACTGTATGTAGGCGAGGTCGCTGCCCCCGAAAAGATAGCGTGGGGTGGCGTATGCGTCGACATCCTTGAGCAGGGACGTGCATCCGTCGGGAAGCGTCGGGATGCGGAACGGCCTGTAGATCGACGAGCGCAGCCTTGTCGTGGCGATAGGGGTATCGGGGTTCTTGAAGGGATTGAAATCGCTGTCAGGCATATACCAGGTGTGGTCAATCGAGGCTATGGTGTGTTCCCATCTTTTCGACCAGAAGAGGAACCGGGCCTCGGCGTAAGCCTGAAGGAATGCATTGAGTCGGAATTTGATACCGGCCTTGTTGTTGGAGAGCGTAGACCCATATATCGAGGATGGATCCCATTGTGCCGCGGCGTCAAAACGGGCCGACACGCCGCCCCTGATGCCGGCGGCGGCGCGCGCTATCCACAGATTTATTCCCGCCTCTACCGAGGCGCTCACATTGACGTCGGTGACATTGGCCAGTCTGAAGTATGGGTTATCCAGATAATTGACCGGAATCACATGCGACAGCTCTATGCTTTCCTCGAATTTCATGGAGAGCCCGGCCGAACCGAACACCAGTGGCACCTTGTATGTGCCCGAGCCGGAGAGTTCCCCCTTGATGCCCATCGCGTTAAGCTGGAATGTCGGCTGGTCCTCCTCGTTGTCCCATACTCTGGCCTCCATCCACCCCTTTATGCCTCTGAAGAAGGTTGGAAAATCGAAGAGCCGTTCGTCAGGAGTGTATGGCTTGTCATCATGTTGGTCGCAGTAGTTCATGATGCTGTTCCAGGTGTTGTCGAAGAAATTGGCTGTCTTCAGCAGACCTTTCTGCGTGTCGGAGAACTGACTCATGAACGTGCCGCCTCCGGGAACCCAGTTGACGGCCAATATGCCACGGACGAAGACGCCGTTGCGGTCACGGCGGAACGACAGGGTGAAGGGAAACACCTGGGGAAGGGTGATGCTGAGTGTCTTTATCGCTTTCCCCATGTCGCCCGCGGCGGAAAGGTCTACGCTGTTGGGGTCTGCGGAAGCCGTCGGGACATTGAACTCCGTACCGTCGTATTTGTCAAGGCTCTGCCCCGTGTTTTTCACATGGAAGAAATCCTTTATCCAGCTTTCCGAGAAATGGTCAAAGTCTCCATCATGGGCTGTCCATTCATCCTTGTCGGCGAAAAATATCGTCAGGTTTCCCTCCTGGCCTCCGTCATAAGGGCAGTTGTCGGTGGTCTCCAACAGAAGGGTGTTATTGTCGGAGGAAGTGACGTCGAAAACCATGTATCCGCCGTCGGTGAATGCCACAGCCGTGGTATTTTCGGACGTTAATTCTTTCCCGCTGCGGTTGAGGACACACAGCTTCAGATGGCGGATCTGCCCGTTTGTGTTGCTGCCGTCATATTCCACCGAGAGGATTTCGCCGTCATAGGCTCTGTATCTGTCGGTCGTATTGTCGGCATCGCTTTCCGAGGGGGTCACACAGTAAAGCGGCAGGAACTGCCATCCCGGATTTTTGTCGGGATACATCGGCACGGTAGCCTGTATGCGATCTCCGCTGATCTGGTACTCGTTGCCGTTGATATATGCCCTTCTTGCCGTATTGCTTATATTGGTTATGACAATCGGAACGTAATTATCAGCTTTTATAATAGTTCCGATTTCAGGGAATCCGTCTTTGGATTCGCTGTCAAACAGCCATCCTTCGCCATCGGCCGTCGGGGAGCCGCTACTGAAGGACACTCCGTCGGATATCGCTTTTCCATCAGATGCGTCCATGAGGCTCAGATGCAGCTCCGCGTCCGAAATCATCCTCACTGATGAGTAGTTGAGTCCGTAGCCGTTGAGATGGTCCGGAAGTGACTCCGAGACATATACCGGCATGAACTCTCTCACAGGCACGGCGTGCTGGGGCCGTGTTATCCTGCACGGAACGGCCACCCGGTGGTCCATACCCTCCTCCACACGGTCGTAGGCTTTGAGGCTGACAATGCTGTCAGCCTCCGATATGGTGCGCATGGCGCTACGCAGAGGCTGGTCGGAGCCTGTGCCCCAGTCATCGTTCTCAAGACTTCCGAAATAGAGCGTCTTCTCATCTCCCTTGTCTGTGGTATATACTACCTCGACTTCATTAATCGAGGAGCTGCTCGCACCGGTCATCTCCAGCTCGATGCAGTATATGTCCTTCAGCTCGTCGGTCGAATCGTCGTCGGTGGTGAACTCTATTCTGGCGTCAGGTCCCATCGCGGGCCAGCAGAATGCCACGGAATGTCTGTTGCCGTCAACCGGGAATGTGAGAATCGGAGTGGTGATATGGTCTTTGTCGGTCTGGCGCCATACGGTGTCGCCGTCGACCACAAGATGCATCTCCCCCCATTCCTGCCGGTCCTCGATAAGGGAGAATCTGGCCGATGTCGAGAATTTACTGAGAATCTCCTGCGACTGTCCCCCTTTTTCGTTGAATTGGGCGACCGTCTGCCTGAGCAGGGCGAATGGAATCCGGAAGCTCTCGAGCGGCATATGGTCGGAATCTCCGTAGGGAGAGACAGTCCATCCCACTATCCTGGCCTCCGCCGGATCGAATCCGTCGGCATATGTCACGGCTGGAAAGAG
The DNA here is from genome assembly GCA_002493515.1 of Porphyromonadaceae bacterium UBA7087. Classification (GTDB taxonomy): domain Bacteria; phylum Bacteroidota; class Bacteroidia; order Bacteroidales; family Muribaculaceae; genus Lepagella. The sequence goes on from DKYZ01000016.1 coordinate 10,217, forward strand.
AAGCCCCGCCACGGCAGCGAACGCCGGGACAATGATTCCTCGCACCCGTGTATATGGCGGTGGTGAGGTTTTGATAAGATTTTTCATTCGAAAATATTAGTGTTG
>DKYZ01000007.1 GCA_002493515.1 Porphyromonadaceae bacterium UBA7087
GTTGCAGGTTTGAATCCTGCACGAGTCACACGAACGCCCGTCACCCGACGGGCGTTTCTTGTTGTATATCAGCGAGTTACGAGGGTTGAGAAGAGCAGGAGATTGCGGTTGTGTAGCACGGATTTTGTATTGTTTTGTAATGTTTTGGATTGATTTGGGGCAAAAGTGCTACGGAATTGTATACAAAATTTGGTGTAGCACAGAGAGGGGGCCGCCGAGGGTCGCGGACAGGGGGGGGAAACGGGCGTCGGAGGGGATGATCCGGGGTGATTTTGTGCTACATCGGTGTGCCACACCGTGTGCTACACTTTAAAATATTGATATCTAATTCGTTATGCCATGAAATATCCAACAATACGCTACATATACAACCGGCGGGGAAACGCCGGTCCGGAGACGGCTGCCTCGATAGAGGTGCTTGTCACTCATGAGAGAAAAAGAAAATACATTGCGACCGGTGTGAAGGTGCTCCCGAATCAGTGGAGCGACACGAAACACGTAATCCGACATCCCGACAACCATAGTCTCAACATGCGCATCCATAAGGTCTACAAGACGGTATCGGATTATATCGCGAAGCTGATGATCGCCAACGAGCCGTTTACCTTCGGCGGCCTCGACGCCGAGATCGAGAACAGCCGGTATGACGGGTCGTTAATCGAGTTCGTCCATGAGCGTATCGAGGCGCGTACCGACATTGCGCCGGGGACGCGCCGCAACCATATGAAGGTGGTGACGGCGCTGAAGGCGTTCCGGAAGATGGGAGCGTTTTCACAGGTGACGCGCGCCAATGTCCTGGAGTTCGACCAATGGCTTCATGGCAGGGGTTACAAGCAGGTGACGGTACACTCCTACCACAAGTTTCTAAAGGTCTACATCCATGAGGCGATGGTGAAGGAGTTGATTGCGAAGGATCCTTATCTGGGCATCCGTATCGAGGAAGGGCGCAGCGAAATCCGGAAGTATCTCACCGAGGAGGAGATCCGGAAGATCAGCGAGTGCGACAGCCTGACGCCCTCGCTTTGCCGTGTGCGCGACATGTTCATATTCCAGTGTCACACAGGGCTCGCCTACGCTGACCTCAAGGCATTCGATTTTACAAAGGTCGTGGAGAGGGACGGACGGTATGTGCTGCATGATTCCAGGGTCAAGAGTCAGGAGGATTTTTATATTGTCCTGTTGAGTCCGGCCATAGAGATTTTGAAGAAGTATGACTACAAGCTGCCGGTGATCAGCAACGAGCAGTACAACATGCGGCTGAAGGCGGTGGCGGATTGTGCCAAGGTCGAGAAGCGCATCACGAGTCATATGGCGAGGCACAGCTTTGCGGTGTGCGCCCTCAATGCGGGCGTGCCCCTGGAAGTTGTCAGCAAGATGCTGGGCCACACCAATACCAACACGACGCAGATTTACGCGCGGATTGTCAACAAGAGCGTCGAGTCGGCGTTTGATGTGCTGCAGAGGAAGATCGACGGAGAGAAGGGATGATGGGGTTTGATTCCCTCACTGCGTTCGGGGCACGATGAAGGCGCGGTTTTTAAGAATCTTTATTTTCTCCTCTTTTTGAATATCAGCCACAAGACGGCGATTACCGCGACAATCAGTGCGCCGAACGCCCAGCCGCCGAGTTCCATCTTCGTGCGCTCCCACCGCGTCAGTTTACGTTCCACCGGGTAAGGCACGCGGACTTTCTCGCGCACGGTATCTGACTTGACGTTGCGCAGGGAGTCGATGACGGCCATCAGGCGTTGACACTCCGCCTCCATCATTTTCGTGTTGCTGCGGAAATGGTAGCGGTCCCAGCCGATGACGCGGTTGAGCGAGTCGAGGATCGGGGCTATGGAGTCGTAACGGGTGTCTGATTCGTAGACACGCTCTATGACCGTCACCGAGTCGGTCGCGGTTATGTAGCGCGTGAGGGTGTCGGTGTGCCAGAAATGCTTTTCAGTCGGCACATAAACGGTCTTCGGCGAGCAGGAGGCCAGCATCATGGCCAGTGCGGCGAGGGAGAGGATTGTGCCGAGGCGGCAGAGGGATAGTTCGGAGTTTTGTTTTATATCGGTCTGTTTTAGGGCCCTCGCTGCGCTTGGGCCACGATGGGTTTGCTGTGCGCCGGATACGAAAGAGGCGGCTCCTGTTTTCACGGGAACCGCCTGATTGAACTTGACTTTAAAGCGAATGTGTCTGGTTCTTTGTATCTTATCTCAATGTGACGGCACAGAGCTCTTTGCCGAGCCTGTGAATGCCGCTCTCTATCTTCTCTATCTGATTCTCAGATATGTATGTGTCTCCTTTCTTGTATTGTCTTAGAAGCGTGTCGTTCATTCCTATCATTCTTGCGAAGGCACTCATGTTGATCACCTTGTAATACTCAAACAAAGACGAGATGTCAAACCTGTATACAGGAGTGCTTATCATCGCTTCCTTCTCTTCAGCGGTCATATCTTCCGCCATTTCCTCAAGAGAGTTCTCAAAGTCTCTTTTTGCCTCGGCCACGCTTTCCCCAGTGCCGATGGCTACCATCCCCTTCACTCCGACGTTATACGCTATGTAGCTGCCGTCACTCTGTTTCTCGATTCTGACTTCCATAAGGGTAAGGGTTTCTGTGATTGATTATTCAGTCATATGGTTATCAATTCTCCTATATCAACACCTTGAGCAGACCTGGTCTTACTTCCTGCGACCAATGCCGCTCTATGTGGATTCTGCTCCCGGTCTCGGGATTCTCATACTTGTCGTGCTTCTTTCCATGAGAAACAAACACATAGCCGTTGACCTTCGCTTTAATTTCAAGTTCTTTCCATGTCATACCGTTTAATGAGTTTAACATTAAAATTTCCACTGCAAAGGTATGACAATTTTGTAATATAACAAAATTATTAGATAAAAAGTTGGGAAATATTTTTTTCAGTCGGTTCCCGCGATGTCAGTGTCCTCTTGCGCATGTGCGCGGTTTTTACTAATTTTGTGGTCGAATTTGATATTTGTCAGAGGGTTACACCTCCGATGCCCTGCCGGTGCGGCGGGGCTTTTTCATATCTCGCCGACGGTGCCACCATGGCATTGGGTCCACCAGGCGGCCGTGGGGCGTGATGGGTTAGGTATGCTCACCATATCCACGCCCTGCGTCGGCCTTGACATGTCAAGCAATCTCTCTATGCGGTTTGCGGCGTCACGGACAAATTCTGTTGCTGGCTGGAAAGCGGTCACGCTGAAAATGCCGCACGCCGCAATCCTGTCCAGCGTCTTATTGTAGGCCTCGCTCCTCTGACTCTCCGAACCTATGTGGAAAACCCAGGCGCGGATG
>DKYZ01000098.1 GCA_002493515.1 Porphyromonadaceae bacterium UBA7087
CGACACCTCTATGAATAATGTAGGCTAAAGACTCCGCATTATGGCGTCAGGCGTCGTTCAGTCCGGGTTAGAGCAAATCTGCGAGCGCGTCGATGGTGCCGCGAACAGCACTGCGTGTGAAAGGCCGTCTATGAGACATTTATCCGCTCGATGCAATCCACTGACCCTTTACTTGTCGCCATAATGAGACGACGAGGCCAGCACCAGGACCGTAAGTATTTCATCATTAATTGAATATACCAGAAGGTGTTTTGCATTTATACGTCTGGACTATTGTCCTGTGCGATCACCCCTCAATGGTTCCGGCTTACCGGTACCGGTCGTCGGATGCTCCTTCAATTCCTCAATGAGCTTCAACGCCTTCTTATAGGCAGTCGGTTCACTGCGTTTAAGCCGAGCAAGATCAGATATCGCAATATCGGTAAAGTCCAGGAAATAGCTCATAATGAGTCAAGATACCTGTCGAGATCCCCCCACATTGTCAAATCGATGCACCATTCCCTCGCGTGCCTGCTGGATAGAGCGGTCTATCTTAGCCATGATTTCAGGAGTGAAATACAGGTCGTCATCGGTTATGGGCGTTATCGCATAAGCCTTGTTGCCTCGCCGGATGATTACATTCTCCCCGCGGTCTGCCATGTCGAGCACGGAAGCCTGACGCTCGCGGAACTCTCTTGTCGAAATCTGATATACAGCCATATTCAAAACTTTTTATGTACCAATCAGGTACAAAATTACAAAATCTATTTCAAAACAACAAATTAATCCATGCTATAGTTATATTCTCTAACAGGAATAGGAATCGAGTGAGACTTTGCACGCGGTCTCCCGTTACCGGGTAAGGACTCCGCGTTCTGGAGTCAGGCGTCGCTCAGTCGGGGTTAGAGCAATTCAGCGAGTGAGTCGATGGTGTCGCGAACGGAATTGCGTGTGAAGGGGACTCCTACAATCGAAACGCGGACAGTGCCATCGGCACCGGTCATAAGGTCGTGGCGACTGAAACGGGTATAGGGGTACACAAGCACGCACCTCGTGCATCGTTGCGCAGAAGTGGAGACAAGGGCGGAATAAGCCAAAACCTGATGTAAGTCATGACGGAACGTCTCTCTGAGATCCTCTGTCGCGCTATCCCAATTGTAGAAATGGCTCTTATATTTGGCATCTGCCACTATTATTTCTTCGGCGGTGGCTATGACAATGTCCGGCTCAAGATGCGACATTCCCCATGCCGGTTTGACACCTCCATAAATGCCATATCGCTGATTGCATCTTATGGAGCCCCCTTTCATCCGGGCGGCGTTTGAGAATAGGTATTGCACGTATCGTTCGAAAAATTCCGTATAATCGAGTCTCCACGCAGCTTTCGATTCCGTCTTATCGGCAAGCACAAGATTGGCAGCGTGTTTCAGCTTTTTTATTATCGAAATGTCATACCCATGTATGGGAATTGACTCGGTTGGCTCCGTCTTTCTCTGTTGCAACAACCTCCGGGCCCGCTCTATTCTATGCCCATATGCGAGCATTGTGCCGGGCGGCAACATGGAGTGTTCTATTTTGTCGAGAGCCATGGCAAGCGCATAGTTCACCTGAAAGCGTTCCCTATGTCTGTCAGTAAGGGTATTGATTCTATTATTGAAATTCAAAGACTGGAGCGGATCTACACTTACCCTACAGGCATATTCATCCCACATTGTGGCTGATGACGGGAATCTCTCCCTCCTTTTCTCATTTACAAAATGACGCCACGAGGTATGTTCCGCCTCAAGATAAAGATCGACATATCGGCAGCATTCAAGCAATACCGGGGGCGATACGGGAGGGGTATGCAGAAGTTTAAATGATTCTGAATATTCCGGACGTATTTTGTCGCCGACAAAATCAATAATCTCGGAAGAATCCTCCCCAAAGCGTCCCGTCACCACCAGGTCGGCTGCTATAAGGCCTGTATTGGGGGCTTTAACAGCTACGGCTCCGATGAAACCGGAAGTCTCAACCTCCAATGCGGCCTTGAAATCCACTGTCACGATCCGGGCTGTGATGCCGAGAAATTCCAGCTCCTTCCGATTGAGGTCGATAAACCGTTGCATCGTCGGTTCAAACGATCTGTCGTAACCACATTTCCACGATTTGAACATTTCTTCGCCCCATCTCTCGATAGAGAGCGCCTTCAAAGGTGGAATGGTTTTTCCCTTCCGTTTGGCAGCCATTATCCTAAAGACCTATCATTGATACATAAGCACTCCGGCATGTTGCAGGAAATAATAACCGAATGCATCCCTTGCCCTTAGCATATAACCCTCGTTAAGATATTCCTTCACCAACGGCATGACCTCATACTGGAGTCTTTGCTTTATGGCACTCTCCGGATCAGTCTTGTCCACGATGAAATAAGACTGGCCAGGCTGAAGATTCAACTCCTCATCGGATGCATAGGTACGGAAAATTTCTGCCATGTCATTAAACTCTTTATCCTGAAATACCTTGCCTGAAGGGACTTCCTTGTTCTGTAGCAACTGAGGTCGTAGAGTAAACCAGGTGAATCGACGCCGAAGAGCAAAATCGACTACAGCCAGACTGCGGTCAGCAGTATTCATAGTGGCCAGGACATAAAGGTTCTCAGGTAAATGAGTCAGAGTCATGTCTCCGATATTCAATTCGAGCTTCCGGTCTTTTGCGTCCTTTTCGAAAAGATAGAACACAGGTCCCAGAACATTGGCGAGATTGGCCCGGTTTATCTCATCTATTATAAGAAGGACCTTTTCCTTGGTATTACTGGCATAGGCAATAGCCTCATATAATACACCCTTCTTCGGACAGAACGTCAATTCCGAAGCATTTTCATTCATATTGGGGGTTATCCCATATACGAAGTCGGAGTATGTGGTCTCCGCGCTAAACTGTATGAAGAATGTCTTTTCCCATTCCTTCTCATCGGATGCTATTTCCGCTGCAGTGAAGGTTTTACCGACACCTGGAGCCCCTTGCAACACCAAAAAGCGGTGTGTCATCAACAATTCATGAGCCTTTTCGCGATAGTCGACGGTTTCCTCCTTTATGTGGCCGTCAAGCCACTTTTGGCGCGCCTTGGAATTTTTACTTATACCCCACTCCCGCATTTGCCCATACATGGCAAGCCAGGTATATATGATATCGAGTGCATCCTGCTCACTAATTTTGTCGAAATCAATGATTGTTGCAGCCGGTATCACAGTGGAATATGCTTTCACAGTATCACGCAATATGCGTCGATCGCTGGGTATTTCCTTTTGCAATGATCCAAGAGAAGTGTTGATATCGTCGAAAGATGTCTTATAGAAGGTTGCTTCGGGATTCAGAGAGCGTAGAGTCAGGAAATTACGTCGCAATCCCGGTGTGCCGGCAAGCTCATAGTCTTCCACAAATCCCTGCGAACCGACCACAAGCCCAGCCACACACATCCGGACATCTTGCTCGTTGTCAGGAAAGACTACGAATGAGAAATCTGAATATGCCCCCGACAACGGTTCCCGGGGTGATATGAAGCCAAAATATGGGTCCTTGGCCTCCGCTCCCGTTGCATTGGAAGAATACAGGTTTTTTCTTAATACAGCATTTCCTTTAGGATTCGGTTCACTTTTCGACCGGGGGTCAAGACCAAATTCCTTCCCCTTTTCTAATATCAGCTGAAAAAGTTGTTCGCTCGTCATGGCTCTATGTCATACATTATCACCGGGGCATTCTCCCCCATATAAGGAAGGGCTCGGATGGTGTTGAAGTCCAGAAATTCTATAGCCTCTTCATATGTCATTTCGTCCTGGCTCATAAGCGAACCTATCATGGCAGAATAAGAATAGACCACTTTGCCGCACTCAGTCACACCAGTAACAGCCTCGATAAAGTCAGGAGCCTCAAGCACAACCGCATTCTCAAATCCCTTCTCTATCAGCGACTCTTTCAATTGATCTACATCGGAAAACGGGCCACCACTCTCAGCCATGTGGATAAATCGGCTCAATGGAATATTGAAATAACTGGCAAAACGCTCAAGCACGTCAAGAGAGATGTTCCTCTTTCCATTCTCTACATCACTGAGATAACGACGGTCGATCCCTGCTCCATAGGCAAGCTCCTCCTGGGAAATGGAGCGCAGGGCACGAAGACTACGGATGGTATTGGCGAGTGAGTGGGTTAACGACATATGATTACGCATTAATGCGCAAAATTGCCAAAATATCCTGACATCAACAACGGCCAATAGTGCACATCGATTAACTATTAGTGATTAACGATAAGTGATTAACTCATCGTTTATCACTAATAGTTAATCACTCATAGTTATAAAAAAACCGAGGCCGGGAATCCTTTAAGATTCCCGGCCTCTCCATGAAACAAAGCGTTTCTCAACGCTATAGAAGCTTTCTTATTTGAAACGACGGTTGCCTTCGAGGGCCGGACCCTCGGATGCCACTGTCTGGTTCTTCTTACCGTTGCGACGGATAATCTGGTAAGCGATCGGTGCTGCGCAGTAGAGCGAGCAGAACGTACCCACGATCACACCGAAGATCATCGCGAACGTGAAGCTGCGGATGGTGTCGCCGCCAAGGAAGAAGATGCAGAGCAGCACGAGCAGCGTCGAGAACGACGTCATGATCGTACGTGTCAACGTCGTGTTAAGCGACTTGTTGAACGTAATGAAGCGGTCCTCCTTCGGATATATCTTCATCATCTCGCGGATTCGGTCGAACACAACCACCGTATCGTTGATCTGATAACCGATGATGGTCAGCACAGCCGCGATAAACGACTGGTCGATCTCCATGGAGAAGGGGAGGAAGCCCCAGCATATCGAGTAGAAACCGATGATCAGGAACGCGGTCAGGGCCACGGCGCACACGGCGCCCACCGAGAAGGCGATGTTGCGGAAACGCAGAAGGATGTAGAGGAACATGCAGACAACTGCGATGCCCACTGCCCAGATTGCGTCACGCTTCATGTCGTCGGCCACCGAAGGACCTACCTTCTGGATCGAGATGATACCCTGGTTCTCGTCGGCCACGGTAAACGCCTCCTTGCTCATCACGCCGTTGGCGCCGGTGAGCTCCGGCTGCAGGGCCGTGTAGAGAAGGTCGGTGATCTCGTTGTCGATGCCCTCGGCATCGGAAGCGATCTTGTAGCTCGTCGATATACGCACCTTGGAGGGATCGTCGATGGTGATCACACCCACGCTGACGGTCTTGTCGCCGGCAGCATCCTGCATCGTGGTGAGCAGACGCTCCTGGATGTCAGCGGGGTTCACGTCCTTCTCAAACTGCACCACATAGTTGCGGCCTCCCGAGAAGTCGATGCCCTGGTTCATGCCGCGGATGGCGAGAGAGGCAATCGAGACAACGATGAGGAAAATCCATACGGCGGCAGCGCCCTTCCACTGGCCGAGGAAGTTGATCTTCGTGTTGGCGAGGAAATTGCGGCTGATGCCGGTCTCGAACGTCATGTTGGCGCAACGGCCGTTCTTGGTGATGAGGTCGAACGCGATGCGGGTGAGGAACACAGCCGTGAAGAAGGAGCAGACGAGACCGATGATGAGCGTCGTCGCGAAGCCCTTGATCGGGCCGGAACCGAATATCAGAAGGATGACACCCGTGATGACGGATGTGAGGTTGGAGTCGAAGATAGCCGAGAAGGCGTTGCTGTAACCCTCGGAGATTGCCTGGCGCAGCTTCTTGCCGTTCTTGAGCTCCTCCTTGGTGCGCTCGAAGATAAGCACGTTGGCGTCGACCGCCATACCCAGAGCGAGCACGATACCGGCGATACCGGAGAGCGTCAGCACGGCCTGCAGCGAGGCGAGGATACCGAGAGTGAAGTAGAGGTTGAGGATGAGGCCCACGTTGGCCACAAGACCCGGAATCACACCGTAGATGAGAATCATGAAGATCATCAGCAGCACTATGGCCACGATGAACGACAGGAAGCCCTGCTGCACGGCCTCGGCACCGAGGCTCGGGCCGATGACGTTGTTGCTGACCACGTCTACCTTGGCGCTCATCTTACCTGACTTGAGCACGTTGGCGAGGTCGTTGGCCTCCTCGGGAGAGAAGTTACCCGTGATCCGCGAGCTTCCGCCCGTGATCTCGTTGTTTACGTTCGGGAAGGAATATACGTTGTTGTCGAGCACGATTGCGATCGGGCGGCCGATGTTGTTGCGCGTGATGGTGGCCCACTCCTGTGCGCCGCGGTCGTTCATGCGCATGTTGACCATGTTGCCCTGCATGTTGTCGAACTCGGAGCTTGCCGAAGTCACGGCGTCACCCTCGAGAGCGGCCTCGCCCTTGAGGGCGATGAGCTGCCAGTAGGGAGTGGTGCGGTCCTCGCCATTGGCTTTCTTGAGAACGTTGCCGTTGGCGTCGGTCACGGGGAACTCCACGGGCTTCACCTCCCAGACGGCGTTGAAGTCGGAGGGAAGTTTCTGCTTTGCCATGGGGGAGTTGAGGATGCTGTCCACCATCGCACGGTTGGCGGGAGCCACGAGACCGATCACAGGCGAGCCGGCGCGCTGCGGGCCGCCGAGAAGCTGGATGAGGTTGACGTGGTTGACAGTGTCCTGGGCGGCATATGCGGCCGCGAAGCTGTTGAGGTCGTTGGCGATCTCGTTATAGTTGTATACCTCGAAGAACTCCAGGTTGGCTGAAGACTTGAGCAGGTCGGTGACACGCTCCGGCTCCTTCACGCCAGGGAGCTCGAGAAGAATCTGTCCGTTCTTGTCCTGGAGCTTCTGGATGTTGGGGGCCACGACGCCGAACTGGTCGATACGCGTGCGGAAGATGTTGAAAGCCGCGTCAACCTGGCTGTCGACCTGCTTCTGTAGAGCGGCCGTCACCTCGGCGTTGGAGGAATTGCTCTTGAGCGCTCCCATGAACTCACCCTCGCGGATGAAAAGACCCGACATGGCGCCCGGCTGGATAAACGAGGCCACCTTCGAGATGAAGTCCTTGTCGCTCCCCTTCACGCCCTCGGCCTCAGCCTTGCGGATGGCGTCGTTGATCTGGCGGAGCTGGGCGTCGCCCGAGGCGTACTGGCGGAGAATGTCGGGCACCGAGATCTCGAGCACCACGTTCATACCTCCCTTCAGGTCGAGGCCAAGACCGATTTCCATTTTGCGAACCTGGTTGTAGGTGTAGCCCAGGTAGACCTTCTCCTTGTCGATGGAGTCGTTGAATTGCTTCAGACTTTGTTTGTAGGCATCATTGGTCACGTCGCTCGTGCCCGCTGTCTTTGCGGCATATTCCTCGGCCTTTTTCTCGTAATGAGAGGTTACAAAGGAAAATGAGATATAAAAACCGCAAATCAGGATCAAAAGGACGGCAATGGTGCTGATAAACCCTTTGTTCTGCATGTTGTTGGTTGGTTTTATTGTTATTTGTTGTTTTATTATACGGTCGATGGCAACGGCCGCGCCCCGCTCCCCTGACCCCGATTCGGCCCCGAAAGCTGGCTAAGTCGCTCCATCCGCGTTTTCAGCTTGCAAATATAGCGGTTTTTTTTGAGGTAACGGCCAAAAAAACAGATAAAAAACCTCAAACGACCCCCGCAGAGCCTTTTTTCTCGCTTTTTGGCCCTGTTTCTCCAAGTTTTTTCCTACTTTTGAAGTCCAAAACCGCACCATAGACATGCACGACAGTCATAACACTCTGAAATACTTGCTTCTCGCACCCCTGGCGCTGCTGCTCGCGGCATGCGCCTCGATAGGCAACCCCTCCGGAGGCCCCCGCGACGAGGACCCTCCCCGGTTCGTTCGCTCCAACCCGGCCCCGGGCTCGCTCAACGTGAAACGTGACAAAATCGAGATTGATTTCGACGAGATCGTAAACGTAAAGGACGTATTCACCAAGGTCGTCGTCTCGCCCGTATCAAAATCCGTGCCCCGCGTCTCCTCGCAGGGGCACAAGGTCACGGTGCAGTTTGAGGACACCCTCCGGGCCAACACCACCTATACCATCGACTTCGGCAACGCAATCGAGGACAACAACGAGGGGAACAAGCTGCAGGGCTTCGCCTACACGTTCTCCACCGGGCCCACGCTCGACACGCTGCGCATATCCGGCATGGTGCTCGATTCCAAAGACCTGGAGCCGCAGCAGGGTATGCTGGTGGGAGCCTATTCCAACCTGAGCGACACTGCATTCAAGACGCTACCCATGGAGCGTGTGGCAAAGACCGACGACCGCGGCCGGTTCACTATCCGCGGGCTCGCCCCGGGCACATACCGCGTCTTCGCCCTTCAGGACGTGGACAACGACTACCGCTGGGCCAATCCCGAGGAGAATCTCGCTTTCCTCGACGTCACCGTCTCCCCTACTGCCACCCGGGAGGAGACCACCGACTCAATCTTCAACCTCAAGACAGGCGAGCTCGACACCGTAAAGACACGCACACGCACCGTGTATCTCCCCAACGACATCCTGCTCCGGTCATTCAACACCGGCTACAAATCGCAGTATCTCGAGAAATACGAGCGCACCGACTCCACACGCATATTCCTGAAGTTCGGAGCCCCGGCGGCCGGTCTGCCAAAGGTGAGCGTAGTCGGGGCCCCCGACATGAAAGACTGGTATGTGATGGAGCGCAACGCCGCCAACGACTCCTTAATATATTGGCTGCGCCCTACGCTCGTGGCCACCGACACCCTGCGGCTGAGGGTGGACTATCTGCGTACCGACTCGCTGAGGCAGCTCTCCGCGGCCACCGACACGCTGCGATTCATCACCAACCGCCCGAAAGTGAAGAAAGCCAAGAAGAAAAAGGAGGAGGAGAAGAGCGACAGCGTTTCCGCGCCCAAGATACGGCTGCTCAACGTGCGTATAGTGGATGACGGCGCGCAGGAGGTCTGGAAACCGATGACCCTCGAGTTTGAGCATCCCCTCTCACGGCTCGACACCGCCGCATTCCATATGGAGGTGAAGGTAGACACCGTCTGGAAGCCGGCCGACACGCAGCCGGTGCCCATTCCGGCCGACACGCTCTCCCCCCGCAGATACATCATTGATTATCCCTGGAGCTACGAGACGACCTACCGTCTGACGGTAGACTCTCTCGCCGCAGAGGGTATCTACGGGTTCCACAACGGGAAATACACGAAGGAGTTCTCCACCAAGAAGGAGGACGACTACTGCACTCTCACCTTCAACATATCAAACGGAGGCGACACCATTCCGGCGTTTGTGGAGCTGCTCAACGGCGACAATCCGGTGAGGCGGGTGAAGGTGGAGAACGGCGTGGCGTTTTTCCCGTTCCTTGCCCCGGGCAAGTATAACGCACGCTATTACGAGGATTTCAACGGCAACGGCCTGTATGACGCGGGTGATTACGACTCTCTGCGGCAGCCGGACCTCGTCTATTACTATCCCAAGTCGGTGAACATCAAGAAGAACTGGGACAAGACGGAGAGCTGGGACCTCTTTGCCACGGCTATCGACATGATGAAGCCGGAGGCCATAAAGAAGAACAAGCCGGAGGCCGACAAGCGCAATCGCCAGCGGATGAAAGACAACAAGGAGAGCGACGAGGAGGATGAGGAGGAGGAATACTTCGACCCGACCCGCAATCCCTTCGACCCCAACGACCGCGGACGCCGCGACCGCAACACGGGCCGCCTGCGCTGAGTCTGAAAATTTAATAGCGTTTTTGTTGGTGATGTCGGATTTTTTTATTAACTTGCGGCCCGAATAGGCACGTTATCATATTTTGGCTATGAAAGAGATAGATTCTGACAACAACAGCAATATTATACCGACAGACAATCTGAAGACTAACGACAGCGACACAAACATAAATGAGGAGAATGTGGCTCCGGCCGGCGTGAGGGAACGCCTCATGTACCTCCTGAAATACAAGCGCATGTCGCGCACCGAGTTCGCAAGGCGCCTGGGACTTTCAATCAATTACGTCGGTGCGATAAGGAAATCGCTCCCGTCGGTGCGTGTGCGACAGATCATGGAGCTTTTTCCCGACCTCAACCGCGACTGGCTACTTTACGGCGAGGGAGCGATGCTCAACCCCTCCGGCGACGAGCAACCGAGACGCCGCAGGGTCTACGAGATTCCCATGCTGCCCGTGCAGGCAGAGGCCGGCACCCTCTCGTCCATGTCGCAGGGGGTGATGCCATGCGATTGCGAGACCGTGATCTCTCCTGTTGACGCCGACCTGGCTATACAGGTGCGCGGCGACAGCATGGAGCCGAATTTCAGCAACGGCGACACTCTGTTCATAAAGCGCATCAACGAGAAGAACTTCATCCCCTGGGGCAACCCGATGGTGATCGATACGGAGAACGGTGTGCTTGTCAAGGCAGTCTACCCCGTGGAAGGGGACAGCGAGATGATAGAGGCCCGCAGCTATAACCCCACCTATCCGCCGCTGCGCGTACCGACCGCCACCATCTACGGCCTCTACCAGGTGACGGGACGCATAAGCATATTCACCACCCTCTGACAGAGCCTCATGATACAGTGACATTTCCTGTCAAACGACCTCATGCCGGAATTTTGTGCTGTTTTTTCACAGAATTTCGGCATGACTTATTGTTTTTTAAATACTTATGATTAACTTTGTTCCGTGCAATTCATAATTATGAGGCGGCACCCGATTTTTATAGACAGCAGGTATGCCGCCATATGTCGAACCATTTAAAGCATTTTTTTATGAATTGATTGTTACAGACAATGAGAATCATGACCGTCACTGCCTTGGCGGCATCTTTTGCCACTCCGGCCTCAGCCGAATGGGAACAGATCAACAAGCTCCCCGAGTCGGCTTCGCATTTCATCACTTCGGAAGGGGTATTCCTGATGTCTGACCTGCGTCAGGACACCATGGACGGCGGAATCTACTATTCCGAGGACAAAGGACAGACCTGGACGAAAAGCGACGTCAGAGACTACAACTACAACTGCTTCCTTGAGCTCAACGGCTACATCTTCGCCCCGGGAATCACTATGACCCCAACAACATGGAGAGCGGTCTCTGGAGATATGCCAAGAAAGACCTTATCTCAGGCGTGGAGGCAATCACCCGCGACGACATGAAGGTCAGCGTAAAGGGCGACCTCATGACCCTCGGAGCCATGGCCCAGAGCATCGTGATTTCCGACATCTCCGGCAGGCAGGCGCTCCGTCTGGCAGCTACATCGACAGCAGACCTCAGCGGGCTCGCCCCGGGGCTCTACGTCTACGAGATCATATCCGACGGCCGACGCACGGCCGGCAAGTTCGTGAAATGACATGTGCGATATGCTGACCAGACTATTTCCGGTCTTGCTGACGCTCACGCTGGCACCCTCCTTCACCCTGTCGGCTGAAGGAGGGCCCGGCGACCGGACCGGATATTACCATTGCGATTTCAACGGGGGAGCAATTCCGGAAGGTATCACCACCATCGACAACGACGGGCAGCCCCTGCATTTCACCATGGTGCAGCTCGGATTCGCAGAACGTGATTCCTGGATTTGCACCCGCGAGGGACGCAACGAGAGCTACTACGCTGCCTCCGCGTCGAGGCACAAGGTGGAGAAGGGAGAGGAACCTGTGGCCGCTTCCGACTGGCTCGTGACCCCGCGCGTCTGGATATGCGGGGGCGAGGCGCAGCTCTCCTGGAGATCGATGTCGGTCAACGAGCAACGCAACACCCCCTCTACCTACGGGGTCTTCGTCTCCGAGACCGGCAACACCGTGGCCGACTTCACGCAGTCTCCCCTGCTTACCGTCACCGACACTGAGCTAAACGCCTGGACCGCGCATACCCTCGACCTGAGTGCATACACCGGAAAGAGGATATACGTGGCTTTCGTCAACATGACCCTCGACGGGGAGGTGCTCGCCATCGACGACATCGACATCTCGGGGCTCAAGGGTCTGTCTGACATCGAGGTGACTCCGGGGGAGATATATGCCGGACCCGAGACATTCCGCATCGGAGGTACGATAACGGCATGCTCCGACGAGACGGTAGATGCCCTGTCGCTCCGCTGCGAGGTGGAGGGACGCACCCTTGAGGCCGAGTACTCCGGTCTAGGGTTGGGATACGGCGAAAGCTTCCGTTTTGAATTCGACGAGGAGATACATGCGGTCTACGGAGACAAGGTGGGATTCACGCTTACACCTCTCGTAAACGGCACGGAATACGATCCCATCGCCATGGAAAGCCTGATTCTCAACTTCGAGCCGCGCCGCAATGTCGTGATCGAGGAGTTCACGGGCATGTGGTGCGGATTCTGTCCGCAGGGCATTGTGGCGTTCGACATCCTTGAGGAGAAAAATCAAGGCTGGCGAGCCATACGAGTTCAGACAGACGTTCAAGTTGCCGGGAAGTATCCTCGACAACGCAAATCTCAATGTGGTCGGCCTCATCCTTGACCGTGCCACGGGAGAGGTGATGAATGCCGTCAGCGTAAAACCGGCGGTGGCCGGAATCGGCTCGCCCGTATATTCTTCGGGAGTCTCCGTAAGCAGAAACGGAAATGTCCTTACGCTTTCCCATCCGGACGGTGGCAATTTCAAGGCTACTCTCGTGGACCTTTCCGGAGCGACCGTGAGAACCGTCACGGCAACAGGAGCGGCTGAGATATCCACCTACGGACTTTCCGGCGCATACCTCCTGCTCATCGACTCAAAGGAGGGCCATTCCTCTTTGAAACTTATCCTGTAGCATACGGAATATATCAGTCTGCTTTTCCATTCTGTCCTGCAGGCTGTGGCCAACTTGAAAAAATCGCTGAGACCGTCATGGTCCCAGCGATTTTTATGTTCTATTGAATACCCTTGAATCGGAATATAATCCGTAACTTTGCAAAATGGAACCCGAGATGAAGAAATACGACAATATCATCACTGATGACACTCAATTCATCAGCGACATCAAGGCGATAGTATATACCGCCAAACAAAAGGCATATCAGGCTGCCGACATTTATCAAGTTGTCAGCAACTGGCTTGTGGGCTGGCGCATTGTAGAACAGGAGCAACATGGGCGGGAGCGAGCAGAATATGGCAAACGAATCATCGAACTTGCATCCAAGGCGTTGACGACTGAGTTTGGTAAAGGATATAGCGAAACTCAATTACGGGATTTTAGGAAATTCTATCTGAGATTCAGTCATTTCCCAATTCAGCGGACAGTGTCCGCTGAATTCAGACCTGATAACCAAAAACAGGGAACACCGGATATCTTAATTCAGCAGACAGTGGCTGCACAATTTGAGTTGGCAAAATTTCTTCCTTCCAATTTGTCTTGGTCCCATTATGAACGGTTGATGAGAATCAAGAATGACGACGAACGTGATTGGTATATGAGAGAGGCTGCCGAAGAGAACTGGGGTGTCAGAACACTAAATCGTAACATTGGCTCACAATATTATTATCGTCTGCTCCAGACTCCAGAATCAAAACGTGGCGAAGTTGTCGATGAAATGCAACGACTGACAGCAGATTATCAGAAAGACCGACATAAATTTATGCGAAATCCCGTTGTGGCAGAGTTTTTGGGCTTTTCGCAAGATGCGGCATATTCAGAAACCAATCTTGAATCTGCGATTATTGACCATTTACAGAAATTCATACTCGAACTCGGAAAGGGATTTGCTTTTGTCGCACGCCAACAGAGGATAAGGACTGATATGGGCGAGTATTACATAGACCTCGTGTTTTACAACTACATTCTTAAATGCTTTCTGCTCATAGACTTAAAGAGCTCGCAAATATCATACGAAGATGTTGGGCAAATGGATATGTATATCCGTATGTACGACGAGCTGAAATGCACCGAAAGCGATAACCCGACTATCGGTTTGCTTCTTTGCTCTGAGACAAGCAAAGATTTAGCTCGATATTCTATACTGAAAGACAGCAAGCAACTATACGCTGCCAAATATCTGACATATCTCCCGACAAAGGAAGAATTAACCGCAGAAATTGAGCGTCAGAAAGAAATTTTTGCCTTGCAAACGGGTAAAAATCAAGATTAAACCCTGCATTTTCTGTATTATCCAAATCTTGAAGAAGAATGAGATTGCAGGCTGTGGCCAACTTGAAAAAATCGCTGAGACCGTCACGGTCCCAGCGATTTTTATGTACATCTGTCTGGTTTTGTGATACCGGAGAAGGTCAGTTGACCTTCACATTCTCGAGGGAATTGCGGCTTACCACGGCAATCGAGCCTCCTGCTTTACCGTCGTTGCTCTCGGTGGGAGTCACCTGCACATAGTCGGCAACAAGAGAATACGTGCCTGCCGGGACATCGCGGAACTCAAAGCCAAGCGGGGTGTATTGAGCTTGATATACGTTGGATTTCCCGCTGGTGGTTCGAAGGGTTATATCAGCCTGCGTTGGCTCGATATCACCGAGCGTAAAATTCACTGGCACGCCATTGGTAATATTCCTTGCTTCCACAGGGATGCCTATGCGCGGAAGATTCTCCAGAGAGACCTCATTGCGAAGCTCCATGTCTTTGGCACGGTGGAAGGTGAATATCGCCCGCTTGTGGTTCTCATCAAGCACCGCCACATAATTGAACTCCGGATCCGTAGCCGTTACCGACGGCTGATAATACGTGGTCATGGCATTGATCTGAAGCCAGCTGCCCCCCGTAAGCTCCACCCGGTCGCCGGCCGCGCTTCCCATTCGGAAATTGGCATATGCCGCCTTACCCGCGGAAGTGACTATGACCTCATACTGCTGATAAAGCTGCAGGGAGGGATCCATCCCGTTATTGTCGTCCTCACACGACGTAAGCGGCAGCAGGGCGAGCAGGGAAAGCCCGAGCCCCGCGAATAATTTTGTAACTCTCATAATCAAACGCTCTTATCAGTCAACGACTCTTATAAGGAAATAATTCTTCTTGCCACGCTGCGCGAGGATATACTTCTCCTGGAGCAGCGACTCCTTCCCTATCACCGCAGCAGGGTCGGAAACCTTATGCTTGTTGATGCTCACACCACCCTGCTGCACCATCTTGCGGGCCTCACCCTTCGAGGGGAAGACGGCAGTCTTGGCGGCAAGAAGCTCAAGCAGGGGCACGCCGGCCTCTATGTCGGCACGCGCGACCTCGAATGTGGGGACACCCTCCAGCACGTCGAGCAGCGTCTTCTCGTCAAGCGCGCGCAGAGCCTCCTCTGCCTCGTTGCTGAAGAGAATCTGGCTTGCGGCCACCGCGTTCTCGTAATCCCTGGCACTGTGCACCATCGTCGTCACCTCCTGGGCGAGACGCTTCTGGAGCGGACGTTTGCCCGGATCGGCGGCGTGTTCGGCGGCAAGGGCCTCAATCTCCTCCTTTGTGAGGAACGTGAAGATCTTCAGGTATTTCTCCGCGTCGGCATCCGAGACATTGAGCCAGAACTGGTAGAACTTGTAGGGGCTCGTGTAGCGGG
>DKYZ01000071.1:0-1246 GCA_002493515.1 Porphyromonadaceae bacterium UBA7087
TCGAAAAACGGGGAGTACTATAGCCCTGAAACTGATTAACATCAAAATGAAAAAATTCTTAATCGCATGTATAGCATGCGCCGGGTTACTCACAACAAGCTGTGGCATTTCCCGTCAAGCGACTGACAATCGCAACGTAACTCAAACCGAGGTGGTTCTCTCTAGGAATAACTACAAAGTAGTCGGAATGGTCAATGGTGAAGCCAAACAAAACTACTGGTTCGGAATTGGTGGTCTATCTAAAAAATCATTGGGAGAATCCGCCATGTCCGAAATGTACAAGAATGCCAACCTTAAAGGATCGCAGGCAATCATCAATGTAAATGTTTCTTACAAGAACAAATACATTCTGATTCACAATCAGAGCAAGGCAATTGCCACAGGAACCGTCATCGAGTTCATTGACTAAACATATGCCGTACAAAAGATTGGACAGCATCATAAGAACCTGGCACCCATTGCAATAAATTACAGAGAGCCGTGGAATCTTCACGATTCCACGGCTCTCCTATTACTGATAATCAATTGTTTACTTGTCGATGCTCTCGCGGAGGGCTTTCTCCTCGGGAGTCATCTCGGGATCGATGCCCCACTGCTGCTGCGACAGACGCTTGTAGTTGTTGTAACGCCAGCGGGCGTTGTCCTCGGCGGCCTTGAAGAGCTCGGCGGCTGACTCGGGCTGCATCTTGAAGAGCGATGCGAAACGCACCTCACCCTTGAGGAAGTCGGTGAACTTGCTCCAGTCAGGCTCCTTGCTGTCGAGGCTGAACGGGTTCTGGCCACTGTTCTCCAGATCGGGATTGTAGCGCCAGAGCTGCCAGTAACCGCACTCTACCGCGAGTCTCTCCTCCTCCTGGCTGTGGCCCATGCCGGCCTTCAGACCGTGATTGATACAGGGCGAATAGGCAATGATCAGAGACGGACCATCATATGCCTCGGCCTCGCGGATGGCCTTGAGGGTCTGGGCATTGTCGGCACCCATGGCAACCTGTGCCACATATACGTAGCCGTAGGTGGTGGCCATAAGACCGAGATCCTTCTTGCGGATACGCTTGCCGGCAGCGGCAAACTTAGCGATGGCAGCGATAGGAGTCGACTTCGACGACTGACCGCCTGTGTTGGAGTAAACCTCAGTGTCAAGCACCAGAATGTTGACATTCTTGCCGGATGCGATCACATGGTCGAGACCGCCGTAACCGATGTCGTAGCTTGCGCCGTCGCCACCGATTATCCACTGGCTGCGCTT
>DKYZ01000071.1:1496-12378 GCA_002493515.1 Porphyromonadaceae bacterium UBA7087
GTAGCTTGCGCCGTCGCCACCGATTATCCACTGGCTGCGCTTCGTCAGATAATGGCCGAGGGTAACAACCTGGCTGCAGATATCGCAACCGGCCTCCTTGCCTTTGCGGGCCTCACCCAGGAAGGCCTCACCCTTCTGGCGGGAAAGCTTCGAATCCTCACGGGCGTCAAACCATCCCTTGGCTGCCTCTTTCAGAGCCTCGGGAGCATCCGACTCGGCGATCTTGCCGCAGAGAAGCTCAAGACGGTAACGCATCTTCTCATAAGCTATGCGCATTCCGAGACCGAACTCGCAGAAGTCCTCGAACAGAGAATTTGCCCAGGCCGGACCGTGACCCTTCTCATCCTTGCAGTAAGGCGTGGAGGGAACGCTGCCGGAATATATCGACGAGCAACCAGTCGCGTTTGCCACAACCTCGCGGTCGCCGAAGAGCTGGGTTATCAGCTTCACGTAAGGAGTCTCGCCGCAGCCGGAGCATGCGCCGGAGAACTCGAAGAGCGGAGTCGAGAACTGGCTGTTCTTCACATTCAGGGAGACATCCACGAGATCCTCCTTCGTCGACACATGCTTCACGCAGTAATCCCAGTTCTTCTGGTTGTCGAGCTGGCTCTCCATATGTACCATCTTGAGGGCCTTGTTGCCCTTCTTGCCGGGACATACATCAGCGCAGTTGCCGCAGCCGAGACAGTCGAGAACGTCAACCTGCTGCACGAAGCGCATGTTGGGGAACATCTTGCCGATAGCCGGAATGGAATGCTCCTCCTTGAAAGGCGCTGCCGCATACTCCTCCTCGTTGAGCACGAAGGGACGGATGGAGGCATGGGGACATACATACGAGCACTTGTTACACTGGATACAGTTCTCGGGATTCCACTCGGGAACGAAAGCCGCCACACCGCGCTTCTCGAAGCGGGCAGTGCCCTGCTCCCATGTGCCGTCGGGATCATTCCTGAACATGCTTACGGGAAGCAGGTCGCCGTCCTGGGCGTTGATGCGGTTTACCACACGGACGATGAACTCCGGAGCGTCACATTCCTTGACCTCGTCGGCAGGAAGCTCAGCCCAGGCGGGATCAACGTCAAGCTTATGGTACTCGCCGCCACGGTCAACGGCAGCGAAGTTCATGTTGACGATGTTCTCACCCTTCTTGCTGTATGACTTGACGATGAATTTCTTCATCTGCTCCACGGCAAGGTCAACAGGGATAACCTCCGTGATGCGGAAGAACGCGCTCTGGAGAATGGTGTTGGTGCGGTTGCCCAAACCGATTTCCTGAGCGATCTTCGACGCGTTGATATAATAGAGAGTGATATTGTTCTTTGCGAGATAGCGCTTCACGCGGCTGGGAAGATTCTTGGCAAGCTCCTCACCCTCCCAGATAGTGTTGAGAAGGAATGTGCCGTTCGGCTTGAGACCGCGTGTCACGTCATACATATGCAGGTAAGCCTGAACGTGGCAAGCCACGAAATTCGGGGTGTTCACCAGATATGTGGAGCGGATGGGATGATCGCCGAAACGCAGATGCGAGCAGGTGAATCCACCCGACTTCTTGGAGTCGTAGGCGAAATATGCCTGGCAATACTTGTCGGTGTTGTCACCGATGATCTTGACAGAGTTCTTGTTGGCACCTACCGTTCCGTCAGCGCCAAGACCGAAGAACTTGGCCTCGAACATACCCGCGCTGTCGAGATCGAGCTCGGGAAACAGCGGCAGCGACATGCCGGTCACGTCATCCTCGATGCCGATTGTAAACTGGTTTCTCGGCTCGTCAAGCTTGAGGTTCTCGTATACAGCGAGCACCTGGGCCGGAGTAGTATCCTTCGAGCTGAGACCATATCGGCCGCCTACGATTACCGGAGCATTCTCGCGGCCATAGAAGCAGTCTTTCACATCAAGATAGAGAGGCTCGCCGGTAGCTCCCGGCTCCTTTGTGCGGTCGAGCACAGCGATCTTCTTCGCCGTCGCGGGCACGCAGGCGAGGAAATGCTTGGCAGAGAAGGGGCGGTAGAGGTGTACGCTGACGACACCGACCTTCTCCCCTTTAGCTCGGAGATAGTCCACAGTCTCGCGGGCAGCCTCCGTGACGCTGCCCATGGCGATGATCACGCGCTCAGCCTCCGGATCTCCATAGTAATTGAAAAGATGGTATTCGCGGCCGGTGATTTTGGAAATCTCGGCCATATACTGCTCCACAATCTCGGGAACAGCCGTATAGTATGAATTGCATGCCTCCCTGTGCTGGAAGAAGACGTCGGGATTCTCCGCCATGCCTCTTGCCACGGGAGAATCCGGATTGAGGGCACGGCGGCGGAAGTCTTCAAGCGCCTCGCGGTCGATGAGCGGGGCGAGGTCGTCCTGGTCGAGGGCCTCGATCTTCTGAATCTCGTGGGATGTGCGGAAGCCGTCGAAGAAGTTGACGAAAGGCACACGGCTCTTGAGTGTGGCAAGATGAGCCACTCCCGAGAGATCCATCACCTCCTGCACGGAACCCTCGCAAAGCATCGCGAAACCGGTCTGTCGGGCCGACATCACGTCCTGATGGTCGCCGAAAATGCTGAGCGCATGGGATGCGAGCGTACGTGCCGAGACATGGAAGACGCAGGGAAGGAGCTCGCCTGCGATCTTATACATATTGGGAATCATAAGCAGCAGACCCTGCGAGGCGGTGTAGGTCGTGGTCAACGCCCCTGCCTGCAGCGAGCCGTGAACGGCACCGGCGGCGCCACCCTCGCTCTGCATCTCCTGCACATATACTGTCTCACCGAAAATGTTCTTTCTACCTGCAGCCGACCAGTCATCGACGTATTCTGCCATTGTCGACGACGGGGTAATCGGGTATATTGCCGCCACCTCAGTAAACATGTAGCTGATGTGAGCCGCAGCCTGATTGCCGTCGCATGTCAGAAATTGCTTCTGTTTGCTCATAAATTTATATTATTAGTTTATATTAGCTTTTAAATTTTGGTTTTTTATATCCTCAACACCTCGCCCGGATTCTAATAAGGTGCAAAATTAATCATTTTATAGATATTTTCCGCTTCTCTCCCTTAATTTTTTTGTCTTTTATTCTGTCAAGAAGAGATTCCGCAGAAATTCCATGCACCCCTACGAGCGAATAATGGTCGAAAACATCTATCTTGCCCACCTCCGAGGCATCAACTCCGCCCTCCTTCACGAGGAAGCCGAGAATATCTCCACGCGACATCTTCTCCCGCTTTCCGGCGGATATGTAGAGAGTGGAGACCGACGAGCCCAGGTCGCCGCGCACGGAGGTATCGAGATGGCGGGTATCGTCGAGATCCACAAATTCCTTAAGATCCTCATCCGGGCCCACGAGCACGAAGACATCGCCCTCGGCATCGACACGGGCTGTGCGTCCGTTGCGGTGGGTATACGCCTCAGGTGTAAGCGCCTGGTGATAATGGACCACATACCTCACCCTCTCAATGTCAAGGCCGCGCGAGGCAAGGTCGGTGGCCACCATCACAGGCTTGCTGCCGTTGTTGAAAAGCCTTACGGCCATCTCGCGGTCCTGCTGGTCGAGAGCTCCGTGATAGATGACGCACGCCACGCCCCTCTTGCGCAGGAAATCATAAATCCGCTCCGCGCTCTCGCGGTGGTTTACAAAGACTATGGTGCGCTCTATCGGAGATTTCTCCGACAGATTGTTGAGGAGCGTCAGCAGGGTCTCAAGCTTGTCTTTCCCGTCGGCGTCAATACGGTGGGTGCGTATCCTGCGGCGCAGGTCAGCGTTGCCGGATGAGAAATCCACCGTCACCATCGACTTCAGGGCAAGAAAAGCGGGAAGGTCCACACCTCTTGTGGCTGAGGTCAGGATGGTGCGGCTCACGTTTTTGAGACGCTCCATTATTTTCCTCATCTCATCCTCGAATCCGAGCTCAAGCGATTTGTCAAACTCGTCGAGCACCAGCAGACGGCACGGCAACAGCTCAACGTTGTTGCGCCTCATATGGTCGAGAAGCCTACCGGGAGTGGCCACCACAATATCAGGCACCACAGCCAGGGAGTTTTTCTCGTCTTCCGCGCTATGGCCTCCGTAAAGGGCCGTGACACGGAAATCACGCGCTATCTCACGCGCCACCCCGGCTATCTGAATCACCAGCTCACGCGACGGCGCTATTATCACGCACTGCACACGCCCCGTAGAGGGCTTGAGCAGTTTCATCACGGGCAGCATGAATGCCAGCGTCTTGCCGCTGCCGGTAGGCGCAAGCAGCATTATGTCGCCCGTCTCCGTGGCCATCGACATCATTTTCTTCTGCATGGGATTGAGCTGCTCAATCCCGAGCCGGTCCCTGACATAGGGAAGAAACTCTTTCTCCTTCATATAGGCAATCCCGCCGCTTTTGCGACGTCACATATTTAAAACGCATGACTGCCGCAATTTGTTACAATAAATATTCTTAAGAAATCTCCGACCAGTCTACAGTATGCGCGAACCGACGCGCAAGCTCGTATCCTGTCAGCACAAGCGACTCCTCCGACAAGGCGAGTGTGCCCCCCGTTTTTTCGGAGCGAGACGCCGGAGCGAGACGCCCCGGATTGGAGGCAAGCACCTCAAGGGCCGCTCCCCGCGCCCGGGCCAGTATCTCCCCGTCACGAGCCAGGCTGGCCACTTTCAGATTGAATGCCAGGCCGCTCTGCTGAGTGCCTTCCATGTCGCCCGGACCGCGTATCTTCATATCCGCTTCCGAGACGAGAAAACCGTCGTTGGTCTCCGTCATTATCCTCAGACGCTTCATGGTGTCGCCCGAAGCATTCTTATGCGTCATGAGCACACAATAGCTCTTGTCGGCCCCGCGCCCTACCCTCCCCCTGAGCTGATGGAGCTGGGAAAGCCCGAAGCGCTCGGCGTTCTCTATCACCATCACGCTGGCATTGGGTACGTTCACCCCCACCTCTATCACCGTAGTGGCAACCATTATCTGGGCATTTCCGCTGACAAAGAGTTCCATCTGATGGTCTTTCTCGGCCGGCTTCATCTGCCCGTGGACAAAACATATGCGCCAGTCGCTGAACACCTCCTCCACGCGTTTCCTGCCCTCCTCAAGACTCTTGAGCGAGAGCTTCTCATTCTCATGAATCAGGGGATAGACCATATATATCTGCCTCCCCTCCCTGAGCTGGGAGAAAATCATACGGTCGACCTCCATACGGTTGTCGTCATAGCGCAGAAAAGTCTCCACAGGCTTCCTTCCGGGAGGAAGCTCGTCGATGACCGACACCTCGAGATCGCCATATACGGTCATGGCGAGCGTGCGCGGTATGGGAGTGGCCGTCATAATCAGCACATGAGGAGGGACGACACCTTTCTTCCACATCTTGGCTCTCTGCGCCACCCCGAAACGATGCTGCTCGTCGATCACGGCGAGCCCGAGCGAACGGAACCTTACATTCTCCTCAATCAACGCATGTGTGCCCACAAGGATCTGCAGCGACCCGTCGAGCAGGTCAGCATGGATCTCGCGCCGTCTGGCGGCAGTCGTGCTTCCCGTAAGCAAAGCCACCCTGATGCCGAGCCGTCCGGCCCAGGCGCTGATAGTCTCGTAATGCTGGGCCGCGAGAATCTCGGTAGGGGCCATTATCGCTCCCTGGAAACCATTGTCGAGAGCCATGAGGATGCTCATGAAGGCCACCATGGTCTTTCCACACCCCACATCGCCCTGCAGCAGACGGTTCATCTGACGCCCGCTGCGCATATCGTTGCGTATCTCCTTGAGCACACGCTTCTGCGCGCCGGTGAGCTCAAACGGAAGTTCCCTGAAATAGAAACCGTTGAAAAGGTCTCCTATTCTCGGAAACACGTAGCCCGGCGTCCTGGCTCCCCGGCTGCGGGCGAAACGCAGGATGTGGAGCTCCACGTAGAAGAGTTCCTCAAACTTCATCCGCCTCATGGCGGCGGCAAGCTTTTCCTGGTCCGAAGGGAGATGCATCTCCCTCACCGCCTCGGGAAACGGCATAAGGCCGTATCGCTCCACAATCTCCCTGGGCAGCGGGTCGGCCACCCGGTCCATTCCGGGAAGTTCAAAAAGCTTACCCACCAACTCCTGGAATTTCCTCACGCCTATTCCCCGCTTACGGAGCTGCTCGGTGAGGGGATAGATTCCCCTCAGCCCGCAGGGAGGTTTCGTGGGGTCGAACCTCTCCACCTCCGGATGGGCAATGGAATATTTTCCGCGATACAGGGATGGACGGCCGAATATCACATATTCCTCATTCACCTTATAGATTGAGGCGATGGTCTTTATCTTTGAAAACCAGACCGTCTCCATAAACAGCCGGCCATCGGTGAAGACACCTATCAGACGTTTGCGCTCCCCCTCGCCGTCTTCATAGAACTTTATGAAACGGCCCTTGATCTGCAATGCGGGAAGCTCGCTCCCCTGGAGGTCGGCTATGGAATAGAATTTACTTCGGTCGACATAGCGCGACGGGAAACTGTAGACAAGGTCACGAAAAGTGGAGATGCCGAGCTCCGCCTCAAGTAGCGCGGCTCTGGCATCTCCCACACCTTTTAAAAACTTTATGTCTGAAGACAATATGTCTGCCATCATTCAATCGCGTTGCCGGTTATCCCCGCGCCGGGTCAGCAGAAGCTCAGCTATCATGAAGTCAGAGGGATTGGTAACCTTCATATTCTCCACCTCCCCTTCAAAGACAGCCACCTTGAATCCGGCCGATTCCACTACCGACGCATCGTCAGTGAAATCAGGCGACAGAGGCTGAAGGTTAGCCTCTGTCAGGATTCCGGCGCGGAACACCTGGGGAGTCTGGACAGCCACATACTCGCTTCGTCTGACGGCCACACTGCCTCCTTCCTCAAGATGACGAAGGGAGTCTGAGACCGGCACTACTGGCACCGCGCCTCCTGAGACCTCCGCTGCATCCCAGCCACGCGCTATCATCCCAGGCGTGACAAGAGGGCGCGCGGCGTCATGAACCGCCACAAGCGATCCTTCCTCAGGCGTAAGCGCGGCAAGGCCGAACCTTACCGACTCGGCCCGGCTTCCACCCCCGGCACACACAGAGTGAGGCACACGCTCCGGTTGCGGCATTGACGAATGCAATTCCTTCCAGTAGGAGATATAGTCAGGGTGCATCACGACCATTATGTCGGATACCCCCGAGTCGCGAAACGCCTTTAGTGACCACCAGAGCATCGGACGGCCGCAAAGCATATGGAACTGCTTGGGCAGCTCGTCGCCCGAGCGGCTTCCGACTCCTCCGGCAACTATGACGGCATACTTTCTCATCTCTACAGATCAGCGATTACATGTTCATGCCGCCGTCGACCTGGATAACCTGGCCGGAGACATAGCTCGACATGTCGGAGGCAAGGAATGTGGCGACATTGGCGATGTCTTCCACCTGGCCGCCTCTGCGGAGAGGAATCTTGGCCACCCACTCCTTACGCACATCGTCGGGAAGGGCCGCCGTCATGGCGGTCTCGATGAAGCCCGGAGCGATGGCGTTGGCGCGTATACCGCGTGAGCCCACCTCCTGGGCGATGCTCTTGGCGAGGGCGATCAGACCGGCCTTCGAGGCGGCGTAGTTGGCCTGTCCGGCATTGCCGTGGACACCTACCACCGACGCCATGTTGATGATGGAGCCGCTACGCTGACGCATCATTATCGGAAGCACCGCATGGATGAAATTGAAGGCTGACTTGAGGTTGACGGCTATCACCGCATCCCACTGGGCCTCTGTCATGCGGAGCATGAGGCCGTCTTTCGTGATGCCTGCGTTGTTTACGAGGATGTCGATACGTCCGAAGTCGTTCTTCACTTCCTCCACCACTTTCTCCGTCTGGGCGAAGTCGGCGGCGTTGGAGGCATAGCCCTTGCATTTCACGCCGAGTGCCTCTATCTCCTCTTCGGTCTTTTTGCCGTTCTCGTCAATCACCAGGTCCGTAAAGGCTATGTTGCAGCCCTCGGAGGCGAACTTCAGTGCGATGGCTTTGCCGATGCCGCGTGCGGCGCCGGTGATCAAAGCCGTTTTACCTTCCAATAGTTTCATTTTCTTAGGGTTATAATATAAACTTTGGTTTCTCGCCGACGGCATTCCGCGGCGCTGAAACCGATAATTACTTTTATGTCGCTCAGAACTCCACGATGAAGCATCCGCACGAGTATCCTCCGCCGAAGACCATCAGGGCAGCCTTGTCGCCCTTTTCGAAATCGTCCTTGTGCTGCACGAGGACAAGAGGGGCTGAAGCCGAGCCCGTGTTGCCGAGCTCCTCGATGTTGTTGAGGAAGTCATCCATACCAAGGTCGAGCTGATGGGCCACCTGGGCCACGATTCTCTTGTTGGCCTGATGGCAGATGAATCTCTTTATGTCGGTATGGTTCAGGCCGGTCTTCTCAAGCGAATGCCTGAGGGCGTGGATCATATATCGGCATGCGTGGATGAAGACGTCGCGTCCGTCGGGCATCACGATTCCGTCTTCCGCCGGACGCAGCCTTACTCCGCCGGTGCCTTTGCCTATGTGGCCGAGGCCTTCGGTGTAGACATCAAGAATCTTTATGTCGCTTTCGCTGACCCTTTCCTTTGATATGAAATAAGCCACTGCGGCGTCACCCCAGAGATGTCCGCTCTTAGGGTCCTCCGGATTGCTGTAGTATGTATTCTTCTCGCTGCATATCAGCAATGCCCTGGAGGCCTTTCCCATTGCGAAATATCCCTCCACGACCTCAAGGCCATTGATGAATGAGCTGCAGGCTGACGAAACATAAAGAGCCTTGGCTCCCGATATTCCATATTCGCGCTGGGCCACGTGGGCCGTGGTTGCCACCGTGTCGTAGACGCTATAGAAAGCGGCCACAATCAGGTCGACGTCTTTTATATCGTAAGGGAGTCCGGGAATGGCGTTCTCAATCGCCTCGAGCGCCATTGTGTCGGCATTCTCGTCGTCGGCTGCCTTGGAGCGGGTCTGTATCCCGGTGCGCTGGTAGATCCAGTCCGGGGTAAGGCCGTTGATGGCCTCGAAGCTCTCGTTGGTCACTCGCTCTTTGGGCACATAAGCGCCCATGCTGTTGATATACATATTAGATACGTTCTATATAGTGGGTACCGTCCTGTCGGGCTTATCTTTTAATAATACCGTTGAGGATCACATTGGTCATATAATCCTTCAGCATCGTCTTGTCGATGCCGAAATCGGAGAGATTGTCTCTTATATAAGGCACATCAAGTCCGCCGATAGCCTGAGTCAGAATCACCGCGCACCTGTAGGGGTCTTCTATCTCGAAGCGACCCTCCTTTATCCCCTCCTCGAGAATATACCTCAGCATTGCGATCTCCTTCTTGGAAATGATGCTGCGGGCGCGGTCTACCTTTCTGACGTCGCGGAAGAAACCGGCGCGCAGCGATCCGTTGCGCCTCACGATTTCCTTCATCGTCTCGAAGCGGCAGCCTATATACTCACGCAGCTTCTCGTCGGCGGAGATGGGGCGTGCCACGATTATCCGGAGATTTCGGAGCAGCTGGTCGGTCTCGCTTTCTATCACGGCGTTAAAGATCTCCCGTTTGCTCTTGAAATAGGTGTAGATGGTGCGCCGACCTTTTTCCGAGGCGGAGGCGATGTCGTTCATCGTCGTGTTCTCCACCCCCTTGCGGGCGAAAAGCTGGCGCGCCACCTCTATGAATTTATCTCGTGTCTTGGATACCATCTGCTGTTTTATGGGTTAAGAGCCCCGGGGGCAAGTTGCACACTTTTTATAAGTTTGCGCAAAATTAGCAATTTTTTCCTAATCTCACCCCATGTCGGCCGATTTATTTTAATTCCAGTCTTCATTTACTCCTGATCATCCTTGGATTCCCTGACCTAATATCTGTCGCCTCCCATCATCAATCATAAGCAAATAACTATATTTTACAAAATTCCGTTGAAATATTTTGTAATCAACAAATTTTTGTGTAACTTAGTGGCGGAAACCTAAATCTACAACCTTACAAAACCCGTAGTTATGAAAAGAACTCTACTATCTTTACTGATTCTGGCAGCGGCGCTGGCTCCGTTCCAGGCACTCAGTGCCGAAAACTCTCCAAGACAAGAGAGTGCCACAACATCCGGCTGTAAAGGCCTCAGCTTTGACTCTCCCGCCCTTCCTGAGGACGGCGGCTCTACGGAGCCCGGCGACCAAGACGGCTTTAAGCTTGACTATAACGACGGTATCCTGACAGTCACCATGTACAACGCATATGGAGATTGCGGCGCTACTTTTAACCAGTTTCTTGAAATCGTGGGCGACACCATTGTGTACTCCGTTGAATATATCGATGGAATGGCAGATTGTATGTGCTTTTTCGACATCAGCTCGACATACTCGGGCATCGAGCCGGGAAGATACATATTCCTGGGCTACGAAATTTTCCTTGAAGAGGGATATTCCGAAATTTTCAAGGAAGGGAGACCGTCTTCCGTTACAACCACGAAGGTAAGCAAGAACTCCATCACAGTATCTGATACTACCGTCACGGCTAACGGCAACGGCCCTGTAACACTATGCATATTCGACTCCGAGGGCCGTTTAATCAGCTATTTCAAGGGGAAGGAAACTGTTCGGGCTGACATTTCATCTCTTCCCGCAGGATGGTACGTAGCAAAAGCATCATCTGACTCCGGGAATCTAAATGAGAGCCGATTGCTGATTAGGAAATAAGCATTACTTTCCTATTCACCCCGGTTATTGGCGTAATAACCGGGGTGAAGCATAAGAAAGAGCATAAATTCAATAAAATTTTATTATCCTTATTTTCAGCAACTTATAAGACATTATCAAAAAAAGTCCCAGATTTATTTGGTGGATTCGGAAAAAGGTCGTAACTTTGCACCCGTAAATGACACCGCGGGGTGGAGCAG
>DKYZ01000032.1 GCA_002493515.1 Porphyromonadaceae bacterium UBA7087
ACGTTGCCGAATTATGGATTAACAAAAAAAGAGGGAGACCCGACCGGATCTCCCCCTCTTTATGAATCACACCATCCGTCAGGATGACGGAATGGGTCCTGATGTATTTATTTCTTGGCAACGCCGTCCATTACAACCTGGATACGGTTCTTGCCGTCGTAAAGGTTCTTCATGAACTCGTTGAACTGAGCCAGCGTGAGGTCCTTGATAGCGGCCTCATGACCGGAGACAGTGTCCCAGCCACGCTGCCAGAGCGTAAGGGCGTTCTCCCAGTATGAGTTGGTGCGTACATTGTTCTCATACTGCTTGAGAGCTGCCTCGCGGGCCTTGTTGAACTGCTCCTCTGTGGCACCGTTCTTGAAGAGATTCATCATCTCGTCGTGGGCACGCTTCATGAGCTTGTTTTTCATCTCATCGTTGGTCATGAACATATAGATGATCTCGGCCTGGTTCTGCATCGGGTTGATATATGCATATGCGCCCGGGCTGTATGTGCCGCCCTCCTCCTCGCGGAGAGTATTGGTATAGACATCCATCAGAATGTCGCCGATAAGATCCACCTTAACGGAGTTCTCTATGTTGTAGGCCACGCCGGGCTGAAGCATGATGTCGGTAACCTTTACAAACGGAGACTGCATCTCAAGCTTGAAAGTATTGTCGATATCGCCGAGGGCAGGAGCCACGGAGCTCTTGTCTACCACCTTGCGGAGCATTCCTACAGGCAGAGTGGCAACATACTGCTCAAGCAGAGGACGGAGAGTTGCGACATCCACGTTGCCTGTGAAGATGAACGTATACTCGGCGGCGTTCTTCATCGAAGCCTTGAGCATGTCGAGCATCTGCGGATAGCTTGCGGCGTCGATAAGCTCCACGGAGGGAACCTGGAACATCGGATTGTTGTTGTAGCGGGTCTTCATGAGCTCCTTCTGATAGATGATCTCAGGATTGTTGCTCTGGGTAGACAGGAACGACCTGGCCTGGTCCATCTGGGCCTTGTAGGCGCTTTCGTCGGCGGAAAGGGATGTGAATGCCGCATACAGGAGCTCCATGAGTGTAGGAAGATCCTTCACTGTAGACGAGCCGTTGAGAACGTCGAGATAGCTGCCGACCTCATAACCGAGGCCGACCTTCTTGCCTGCGAGATATTTCTTCAGGGTAACGACATCGAAGTTGCCGAGGCGGCTGCAGTCGAACGCGTCGCCCATGAGTATCACATTGGCGGCCTGGCTGGGCTCATAGCTGCGCTTGCCACCCTGGCGGAAGGCTGTCATGGTAATCTCGTCAGCGGCGAAGTCAGTGGTCTTTACAATCACTTTCACACCGTTGGAGAGAATGATCTCCTGAGTGCCGAAGGCAGTGTCTTTCAAGGAATTCACCTTGCCGGGAGCGGGAAGAGTGGAGATAAGGGGGTCTGTGATCACCTCATCCACATATGCCTCATACTGAGCGTTGATGGCGTCGTTGACAACACCTACCATCACCTCCTCGCCTGTGAGCTGCGACTGGCCGTTTACGGTCGGGCAAGTCTCGACGATAACCTGGTTTTCCGAAGTGAGGATGCCCTGGGCCATCTGGTTGATAGCCTGCACGGGAATCATTCCGAGGTTGGTCTTCACGAGCTCGTATTCCTTCTCGATGCCGGGAGCCGGCTCATTGTCGATGAAGTGGCGGATGATCTCGCGGCCGTAACCCTCGCTGTCTGTCTTGTCGCGCTCATTGTAGAGCTTGTCGTAGTTGGCGATAATCTCATCACGCACGCGGGCAAGCTCGGAATCGGTGAAACCGGTCTTGCATGCGCGGGCCACGATAGCCATAGCATCAGCCACGGCAGCCTTCATGTTGTCTTTACCTATTACGGTGACGTCGAACGCAGCCTTTGTGCTTGACACCCAATAGTCGCCGAAACTTACCATCGCCATCGCATACTTGCAGTCGGGATTGTTGGCATATTCCGTAAGACGGTTGTTGATGAGCTTGGGGAGCACCTGCTTCACGAGCACGTCATACATCACGTATATCTCCTCTGTGTTGCGAATCTCTGAAGGAACCTTGTCATCCTTGAAGCTGATGGTGGTCATCATGTAGGGGTACTCGGGATCCTCGAAAGAGGCGTAGATAGGCTTCTTGTTGTCGCTGATATGGGGATACTCGCGCTTGGCGGCATTCTTGGGCATCTCGATCTTGGAGAAGAGATCCTTCACCTTGGCCTCCATGGCGTCAACGTCGAAGTCACCGACGATGACGATACCCTGCTGGTCGGGACGATACCATTTCTTGTAATACGCGCGGAGAACATCGGGATCGAAGTTCATCACAACCTCCATCTTGCCGATAGGGGTCTGCTCATACTGGTATTCCTCGTAGATCTTGGGGAGCACATCCATCAACATACGTGTGCGGGCGTCGTTGCGGCTTCTCCACTCCTCCTGGATCACACCACGCTCGGCGTTGATCTCGGCTGTCTCGAGAGAGATGCTGCCGCTCCAGTCGTGAAGCACGAGCAGGACGCTGTCCATGAGAGCCTGGTCGGCCGTGTTGACGTTGTTGATGTTGTAGACGGTCTCATCGAAGCCTGTGTAGGCATTGATGTCGGCTCCGAAACGGATACCCTTGCTCTGGAGATAGTTGAGCATCGACTTGCCCGGATAGTGCTCCGTGCCGTTGAAGGCCATGTGCTCCAGGAAATGGGCGAGACCCAGCTGATCGGGGGTCTCGAGAGAGGAACCTACCTTCTGCGCGATGTAGAAGTTGGCCCTCTGCTTGGGCTCCTCGTTGTGCATGATGTAATAGGACAATCCGTTGGAGAGCACACCGTGCTTCACCTTGGGATTGACCGGAAGCGGAGTCAGCTGCGGCTGCTGCGCGCTGACGCAAAGCACGCTCATGAAGAGCATTGCCAGACTTAAAGCTTTCCTGATCATTTTTTTGTTGTTTTAATGATGTATTTTGGTTTTGGTTTGTCAGTTCTCGGGAATCGTCCGCCTGAAGCGGAGTTCATGACGCAAATTTAATATATGTTTTGGTTTTGGCAAAGAAATTTATCGTTTTTCAATAAATTTATTTTGTTTTGGGCGATATTTCGTCCATTTCTTACCCTATTTTGGCCCAAACCCGGGCCTGAACAGGCACCCAGGGCGTAAGCCAGCTGCTTTCCAGTCACAGAAGACCGTTCATCATGGCGTAAAGCGACAGGCCCGACGCCGACTTTATTCCGAGCTTCGAGGCTATGTTCTTGCGGTGCGTTATCACTGTGTTGACGGAAATGCAGAGGCCGTCGGCAATCTCCTTGTTGGTCTTTCCGCTCGCCACCTCCCGGATTA
This sequence comes from Porphyromonadaceae bacterium UBA7087, assembly GCA_002493515.1. Classification (GTDB taxonomy): domain Bacteria; phylum Bacteroidota; class Bacteroidia; order Bacteroidales; family Muribaculaceae; genus Lepagella. The sequence continues at coordinate 3,321 of DKYZ01000032.1, forward strand.
CTTCCTTCTCCCTGGCGCTCAGCTCACCGGCCGCGTCGTCGCGACTGCCGAGCTCCGCCACCAGCCGCGATGTCTCCTCCATAATCGCCAGCTCTCCTCCGTCGCCCGAAAGGCTGCCCTCCCCCATCACTCTCCCGGCGGATATTATGATTGTCTTCTGCCTTCTGGGCATAAAAAACTCCAGATTAGCCACAAACACAGCCGCAGCAGCCACATAGCCGTCGAATCTGTCGGCCAGCGGAGTGAAAGAAGCAAAATCAGAGAAGCTCTCGGTCTCTACCGCCGCTGTGGAACGCAACGCCTCCCTCATCCCCATTGTCTCCAACGGAGTCAGGCCGAGAAGCGCTATCCTTACATGACCACTCATTTCCGGATGCTGTTTTCGTTGGAAGAGAGATTTCCGAAAAGCCGCTCCGCCTGAGGCAGCAGGATTCGGCTGCGGATACGGTTGTTCTGCCTGATGTCTTTGCGGAGCGCGAAAATGGCAGTCACCACAGCCACACATAGATTCGGCTCATATTCCCCCTTGAGATGCATCACGAAAAAGGAGAGGAGGTCGTCGATCTTCTCTTCTACACCTTCATGACGCGCGCCCTCAAGCAGACCGGAATAAGACACTTCACCCCTATCCTCTCCGAGAAGCACAGGGAAGAGATTCTCTATATCGGCGGCGATGCAGGACTCAAGCTCACGCTTCAGCTCATGGAAAAAACCACGCAGAAGATAAAGGTTGTTCTCGCCTCGGCTACGCGTCATGAGCATGTCGAGATGACGCTCTATGTTGGGAATCTGAAGACGCAGGTAATCATTGTCGGTCTTCATGAGGTAATCCACAGTCTCGCGGAATCCGAACGAGGAACCATCTTCCGGGAAGTAATCATCGTTGATATACGTATTCACCACCGCCAGAAAGAACGAGCTGTCGATTCCGAGCCTTCGGCATGAATCGGCAATCGTCCCGTCGCCCACACCGAGGCGGACGCCGAGACGATTGATTACCGGAATTACGGCGGGATGGGAAAAAATCACGTCGCGCAGACGCGACTGTCCGTTATAGAGAGCCATGTCTGACGACCACCGTTGTGTTCTGTGTTATCACCATGTCCATCGGCACGTCGTGAGCCTCTGCGGGAATCTCGTCTAAAAGCTGGAACTCATAGCCGACACCTATCTTAGTGGCTTTCGTGGAGGCCAGGAAGCGGTCGTAGAATCCCTTGCCGCGTCCGAGGCGGTTGCCTCGGCGGTCGTAGGCCACGGCAGGCACCACCACAAGCTCGATCTCCTCAGGATCGGCGATATTGTCGCCCGTGGGCTCCTCGATATGGAAGGCCCCGAGCTCAAGGCGGCTCTCCTCATAGGGGAGTATCTCCAGATTCACGCCATTGACGCGCGGAAGGTAGAAATGCTTGCGCGAGCCCCATTTCTTGAGGAAAGTCCTCGTGGAGAGCTCGTCGGGAAGTGAATGATACATCAGGATTCGGTCGGCAAGCATGAAGGCCGCTGTCTTCTCCAGCCTCGCGAACACCTCCGCGGCCGCCGACTCCTTCTCGAGCTCGGTCAGCATCCTCCGCAGCTCCTTGATCTTATGTCTTATCGCTGTCTTTTCCATAATTTATGTCTTATTGTTTCTTTTTCTTTCCTTTCTCATTCTTTACTGCCTTCTCATCCGGGCCAGCAGGTATATTCGCCGGCGACTTGCCGTCGCGCAGCAGCTCCACAGCCTTTTCCACGGTGACATCATCGCGGTTGAGCAACTCGATGAATGAATTGTATCCCAGGACGTCGCGCGCTATCATCGCCTTTATCTGGCTCAGAAGCAACGAGCGGCTCTGGTTGATGTAATACCACCTCGCGGGAACGCCGTTGGAGGCAGCGAACTTCACGAAATTCTCAAGCAGTGTGTTGTCGCGTGGAAGCACCTTCAGCAGCCTCTCTGTGGTCCTCACCCCGTCAAGCATCTGCCTGTAGCGGTCGGCCACATTGTATGCGAATTTCTGTATCAGCCCGTTGTTGGCCACATTTATATAATAGGATGTCACTCCTGTGGTGTCTTCCGGCACAAATATGTCGGGCATTATTCCGCCTCCGCCATAGACCTTGCGGCCGTTGCCGGTGAGGAAGACATTTTTCTTGTCGAGCTTGACGCTGTCTACATTGTAGAACTCGCCATGAGAATAGCGGTCTACGATATCCATCTCATACCGTCCGTCGCGTCCCCTCTTGTATTCCTTCTGGATCGAGCGTCCGGAGGGGGTGTAATAGCGCGCCACGGTAAGCCGCATGGCGGAGCTGTCTGGAAGCTCGGTCTGGTTCTGCACGAGTCCCTTTCCGAAACTGCGTCGTCCGATCACCAGACCCCGGTCGTTATCCTGTATGGCTCCCGCGAAGATTTCGGATGCCGACGCTGAATATTCATTCATGAGCACCGTCAGCTCGGCATTCTTGAAGTTGCCGGTGCCGTCGCTCACTGCCATGGTCTCGTTCTCAGGGCGCCTTCCCTTCGTATAGACAATGAGCTTTCCGGCAGGCAGGAACTCGTTGGCCATATATATCGCCTGATCCATGAACCCGCCGCTGTTGCCCCGCAGGTCTACCACAAATTTCCTCGCTCCCTTCGCCTTGAGTTCCTCGAGAGCATTGAAAAACTCGTTGTAGGTGTTGCGCGCGAACTTGCTGACACGGAGGTATCCGATACCCTCGCCGATCATATATGAGCAGTCCACGCTATTGACCGGAATGTCACCGCGGATGACGTCGAATTTAAGCGGCTTCTTCGAGGTGCGCCTCACTATGTCGAGAGCCACCTTGGTGCCCTTCTTTCCCCTGAGGGTCTTGAACACCGAGTCGCTGGTCATCTCGGGGCCCGTGAGGCTTATGCCGTCGGCCTTTATTATGCGGTCGCCCTGGAGGATACCCACTTTCTCGGCCGGGCCTCCGGAGATAACCTCAAGCACGTTGACCGTGTCGTTGAGAATCTGGAACGACACTCCCACGCCGCTGAACGAACCCTCGAGATCCTCGTTGACGGCAGTAAGTTCGCTGGCGGGGATATAGGCCGAATGCGGGTCGAGCGACGCGAGAAGATCGGGAAGCGACTGCTCAATCAGCGAGTCGACGTCTATGCGGTCAACGTAATCTGTCTTGATGATACCCAGGATTGTACGCAACTTCTCCTCCTCGGCGGAGAGAGTGCGCCTGGTGATATATCTGCCTATGAAGACGCCCCCCACGATGCCGAGGCACATGAGAAGCGGCAGTAGCACAAGCGCTATGTTTTTCTTTCTATTCATCATTTTCCGATAAGGGCAGATGCTCCACCTCCACGCCGGCCTGGCGCAGAAGGTCGATGCCGTCGGTGATGCGGTAAAGCTCGGAGAACACCACCCTCTTTATTCCTGACTGGATTATTAGTTTGCTGCATTCCATGCAGGGGCTCGCCGTGACGTAGAGGGTGCTTCCCTCGCTGGAATTGTTGCTCCGCGCCACCTTGGTGATAGCGTTGGCCTCGGCGTGAAGCACATAGGGGAGAGTCACCCCCTCCCGGCTCTCGCACACGTTGGGAAAGCCGGAGGGGGTGCCGTTGAATCCATCGGAAATAATCATCTTGTCCTTGACAATCAAAGCCCCGACCTTGCGGCGCTCGCAATATGAGTTCTCACTCCAGATCCGGGCCATGCGCAGATACCTGCGGTCAAGCAATCTCATTTTTTCCGGTGTAGTCATAGTAACTTGAGAAAAGTATTTTTTCAATATCAAAATCACATCTCGGCATGCTCCATGAGGAACTTCTCGGCGTCGAGAGCTGCGCGGCATCCGGTTCCGGCTGCGCAGATAGCCTGGCGGTAGCGGGGATCGGCACAGTCGCCGGCAGCGAAGACACCCTCCACATTGGTATGGGTAGTCGCGCCCTTTACCTTCACATAGCCCTCCGCGTCAAGCTCCACCTGACCACGGAAGATGTCGGTGTTGGGACGATGGCCTATGCCGAGGAAGAAACCGTCGATGGCGATGTCGAAACGACGCTCGCCCTCCTCGCCAAGGTGTTCCACAAGATGGGCACCCTCCACTCCGTCCTCGCCGAAGAGGCCTTCGGTGTTGCAATGGAAGAGGATCTCGATGTTCTCACGCTCCTCCACCCTGCGCTTCATGACGTCGGATGCGCGGAGATAGCCTTTCCTGACAATAAGATATACCTTCTTGCAGAGCGTGGAGAGGTAGAGGGACTCCTCGCAGGCAGTGTCGCCGCCGCCTACTACAGCCACATTCTTCTTGCGGTAGAAGAAGCCGTCGCATGTGGCGCAGGCGCTGACGCCGAGACCCTGGTATTTCTTCTCATCGGGAAGACCGAGGTATTTCGCACTCGCGCCGGTGGAGATGATCACTGTCTCGGCGATGATGCGGTCGCCGCGCTCGTCGGTGCAGACGAAAGGACGCTTTGAGAAATCCACCTCAGTGATTACCCTGGAGCGCACTTCGGCGCCGAAACGCTCGGCCTGGGCCCTGAGATGACCCATCATCTCCTGTCCCTGCACGCCCTCCGGGTAGCCGGGGAAGTTCTCTATCTCGGTAGTCTGTGTGAGCTGTCCGCCGGGCTGGTCGCCCTCGTAGATCACAGGCTTCAGATTGGCACGCGACGCGTAGATTCCGGCAGTGTATCCGGCCGGTCCGCTTCCGATTATCAGTACTCTTGTTTTCTCTTCTGTCATAACTTAATGAGCCTTTCTATAATTTAACGTTAAATATATGATATTAGATTTAAAATACTCAAATGAATATCTAATGTGTGAATGGTGTCAAAGCCGGGTCATCTCAAGTCAACAAGCTCCACGCCACGGTATTTCGCCGCAGGATACTCGAACTCCGAGGCGGCAATCTTCACATTGCGTCTCACCGCGCCCACTGTCACATCCGCTGTCTGGCCTGACGTACCGGTCACGGATATCTTTTCCGGAATGAACGTGGATGCGTTGATTGTGAGTGTAACCTTCCTCACAGTGCTCTTACGGCTCTTAGGAGTGAGGTCAACCACATATTTCCCCTTAATACGGGTCTTGGAAAACACGGCTGTGTAACCCTTCACGCCGCCGTTGACATAAAGCAGGGGATTTGACTCCGCCAGTTCCGACGCCGTGGGAGTCACCACGGTTGTCTCTTTCGTTCGCGGATTATATGAATACAGGTGCTTGCCGTTATACCAGCTGCTGCCCTCCGGGAGGGAGACAGCGAACTTGTTGCCGGAGGCTTTCAGCGTGCCCTTCGAGGCATGGCCTCCCGAGCTGATTGTGAACGACACCTCCATCACCTTTCCGGCCGATATGGCCGAGGCGGCCTTGGACACTACCTCCGGAGCCGTAAGCGGTGCGGCGGAGGCAGAAAGCGCGGTGACTGCGGCAAGCATCCCGGCAAGCGCCATCAGTATTATTCTTCCGTATGTTTTCATCCTGATTTCTGTTTAAATGTCCGTGATAATCATACAACGTCTCTCTTCTCCGCAAGCATACCTTCGAGCGAGACCGCGTCAACAAGCACCGAGCGAGGCTTGCCGCCGTGGGAGGGTCCCACGATGCCGGCCTCCTCAAGCTGGTCCATGATACGGCCGGCGCGGTTGTAACCGATGTTGTATCTGCGCTGCAGCGATGATGTGGAGGCGGTGGAGGAGTTCACGATGGTTCGGGCCACTTCGTCGAAAAGGGGATCCTTGTCGGTGAATCCGCCGCCAAACTCCTTCTCCTCGCCACCCTCGCCGACAACCGGCTCAGGAAGCTCATATGCGCCGCGCGGGTATGGTTGCCGCGAGATATATTCGCATATCTCCTCCACCTCCGGGGTATCGACAAACGCGCACTGCACGCGCGTCAGCTCCGAGTTGCTGCTGATGAGCATGTCCCCTTTTCCTATTAGCTGCTGGGCGCCGGATGTGTCGAGGATAATCTTGCTGTCGACGCCCGAACTTACCTTGAAGGCGATCCTGGCAGGGAAGTTGGCACGGATGATGCCGGTGATGACATTCGTGGAAGGTCGCTGCGTGGCGAGGATCACGTGCATTCCGACAGCTCTCGCCTTCTGGGCAAGACGCGCTATGGGCATCTCCACCTCCTTGCCGCTGGTCATGATAAGGTCGCTGAACTCATCGACCACCACCACTATGTAAGGAAGATAACGATGCCCCTTGCGGGGGTCAAGGCGCTTGTCGATAACCTTCGGATTATATTCCTCGATGTTCCTCGAGCCGGCCTGCTTGAGAAGCTGATAGCGGTCGTCCATCTCCACGCACAGAGAGCTCAGGGTCGCCACGACCTTGCTCATGTCGGTGATGATGGGCTCGCTCTCGTCAGGCAGTTTCGCCAGATACTGCTGCTCTATCTTGGCGTAAAGGCTGAACTCCACCATCTTGGGGTCGATCATGACGAATTTCAGCTCGTCGGGCGACTTCTTGTAGAGAAGCGACGTGATGATGGCGTTGAGACCCACGGACTTACCCTGACCGGTAGCGCCAGCCACGAGAAGGTGGGGCATCTTGGCCAGGTCGGCGATGAAGACATCGTTGGAGATTGTCGAGCCGAGGGCTATCGGAAGCTTGTATTTCGTCTCCTGGAACTTACGCGACTTTATGACCGTGCGCATAGAGACTGTCTGCGGATCCTTGTTGGCCACCTCTATGCCGACCGTGCCCTTTCCGGGAATCGGGGCTATGATTCTGACTCCCACCGCCGACAGACTCAGGGCAATATCGTCGACAAGACTGCGTATGCGCGCTATCTTGACACCCTTGTCGGGCACTATCTCATAAAGCGTCACGGTAGGCCCGACGGTAGCCTCGATGCTGGTGATGGGTATGCCGAAATCAAGAAGCGTCTTGCGTATGCGCTCCTTGTTCTCATATTGCTCCGTGGCGTCCACACTTATCTTCTCCACTCCGGGCCGCAGATATTCCACGGGCGGGAATGCGTACGGAAGATGCCCCGGGACTCCGGCCACATCTCCGCGCGGGGAGCCGTCGGCCTGTGCTATCTCGTTGACGTTGACCACCATGGAAAGATCGGAGCTGTTCTCATTCTTATCAGCGGCCTTTTCATTGCCGCTGACTCCGGCTGCGGGTTCAACCGGAGCGACTTCCGATACAGCGGGCTGCCTTTCCGTGACCGGCGGCTGCGGCGCAGGCTCTGTGTCCTCTATATTATAGCTTTCCGATTCTTCCGGAGTGTCATATACGGCCACCTCGTCCTCAAAGTCGGGAAGGGTGTAATAGCCGCTGTCGGCGAAAGACACATGCGTGTCTTCCGGCTCCGGCTCAGGTTCGGGTTCCGTCTCCTCCCCGGCCTTGCGCGCATCGGATATCTCATACTGGCGCATCTCCTCTATCTCACGCTCCCTCTGACGCTGCAGGGCGAGTTTCTCCTCACGCTTGCGCTTCTTCTCAAGATAGTTGTTGCGCATGCGTATGACCCAGTTGATAAAGTCTCTCATGCATATCACCACGAAGGCCGAGAGCATGAATATGCAGAGAATCACCGCTCCCGTCAACCCGAGGAAGTGGATGACAAACTCATTGACATAACGGCCGTGATATCCGCCCCAGTTCACCGGGGAATGCAGCGATATGGTGAGCAAACCCACGATAAGCGAGACAGTTATCAGGGCGACAAGCGACTTGATGGTGAAATCGACCGACTTGAACTTCGGTTTTCCGGCCAGCTGCTTCATGGTCATGGCAGCAAGCCAGAATATTATAACAAAGGAACCCAGACCAAAACATTCGTTTATCAGGAACTCCGAGATACGGGCCCCCCCCTCGCCGGCTTTATTGGCTATGTCGGGAGTCTGACCAATCGGGAAGTTGTTTACGAGTGCCTGGTCGTGGATACAGTCTACCAGGTATGACAGGAATGCCACACCGAGATAAATAGCGAAGAAACCGAGAAACAGGCCCAGGAGCCAACGTGTGGTCTGGCTTCCGGCCCACTCCTTCACCCGTTGGGTGAAAGGTACCGCCGGCTCCTTGCGCACCTTCTCCTTTACTTTCTTCTCCTGCTGTTTCCTGGGTTTGGGAGCCTTGCGTGATGAATCAGGTTTCTTTGGCTGGGGCTCCGGCTCAGGGCGCGGCTGCTCGGGGGGAGCGACATCCGCCTGGGGGTACTGAATTTCGGGACTATATGAGTCAAATCTGTTATTCCTTTCCATTTCCACTATTTTGGAATGCAAAGTTAATCTTTTTTGTCCATAAAGCCATTTTCAAATCGTTAACTATTTTAAAAAATCGAGTCCATAAGCCGAAACAATAAAGAAATTTACTCAGAATCGACCACTACGGGCTGCTCCGCCGAGGTAGAATCGGAGCTCTCCCCTACCCTGGCGGTGTCGGTGCTGCCACCATCGGCTGTCCTTTCCGGAGTCCCGGCGACTTCATCACCGGCTCCAGTTTCTGTCATTGCCAGCTCACTGTCGCCGGGTAGGGAGACAGTAGCGACGTGGTGTCCTGTCGTCGGTATCGCCGGGATGTCATAACCCTCCTCGCGGTTTACCGCCATGTCACGCTTACCGGGACTTACTATCACCGGCATACCCTTCTTCACCATCGAGGCGAGCTCCAGAATATTCTCGTTCTTGATGCGGATGCAGCCGTGCGACGAGCGGCCGCCTATGCTCCAGGGGGCACAGGTGCCATGGATGCCTATCTGGGTGATGCCCGGGATGTCAAGACGGATGAATTTCGGTCCGTATTGCCCTTTCTTCTGGCTGGTGCGCCCCTCGTCGTCGGTAAACAGCCAGTCGGTGCTGTTGTAGACCCCCTTCACCTTGAAAAAACCCTCAGGAGTGCGGAAGTCGCCCTTTTTATGCTTGGTGCCGTAGTTTTTCGCACAGGCCATGCCATAGCTTCTCACCTCACGACCGTAACGGTCGAAAAGAATCACCTTCATACGCTGTTTGTCAACCACGATGAAATATTCATAAGGAGAGTTCAACAGCCTTTCGGCATATCTGAGACTGACTCCGGCTATGTCGCCGATAATGCCCTGGGCATAGTTATCCCTTTCCGGCGACGAGGCCAGAAACGACCTGAGCTCACGCAGCGACGCGAAGTGCAGGCTGTCGGGTTCCGAAGGCGCATCGCCTATCATCACCTCGGCCAGAACTCCAGCCGAATCCGCGGCAAGATAACCGTCATCGTCGGAAGATACCGACGACGCATATCCCGTACACGAGCCCAAGGAGACTGCTATGGCAAGCGCGAGGGCTGTTCTGAGGAGATGGAGCAATATCTGGCGCATAGTTTTGATTTTTATTTCCTTAATATACAATTACAACAAGCGAACAGGGCGCAGGATGCACACAGACTGAAATTTTATAATCCGCTGTCGCCCTTTCCTGACTGCCTCGAAGTTCGTCAGCGGATACGGGCGAGTATGTCCTGACACTGCGCGGCAAACTCCCTGTCGTCTGCATAACGCACCGACATCTCCTTGAGAACATCCCGGGCCTTGCTGCGGTCGTGAAGCATCAGATATGCCATTGCCAGACGCATTCCAGCCTCCTCGCCGCCCTGCATATCATCTGAATCCGCGTCACGGTAGTCTTTCACAAGCTCAGGCAAAATGTTCCTCAACTCGCTATCCGACAATGTTTTCAAGTCAACCTGTTCGCTTCCGTCCCGGCTCGGGGTGTAGATATAGTTGTAGGCCACGATAGTGTCGTCAACATTGGCGCGTCCGTCGCTCATTATCGACAGTGAGAGTGTCGCACCAATAGCGACAAGCACCGCCACTGAAGCCGCCCAGCCCCAAGTGAGAAGACGCTGGCGCCTTGAAGACCTGGCTGAATCGGAGTTATCAGAACTATCGGATTTATCAGAATTATCGGAATTATCGGAATTATCAGCATTCTCCGCTGCGCTACCGATATCTATTATATCAAATTCTGGCGGTGGAGGAGGAAGAACCATGTCGGATTCATCCCATTTATCAGAGATACACGCACTAAGCCAACGACTTTCGGAAAATCCAGCAGCTAATCCCAATGAATCCCACGTATCGTCAGAATCGCCGGTATTGTCGTAACGCCCTATGGCTCTGATCAGGGCTGCCTCGGAAATGTTTCTCATCGCCATGCCGAAAGCGGTGTTCTCCTCCCAGGCCTCGCGATATATGCCATCGAGAATCATGATATGAATCCGGAAATCCTCAGCGAACTTACTGTCATGTTCGAGCCTTTCGTTGAACGTCTTTCTCTCTTCGTCTGACAACGAGCCGTCAATATACTTGTCAAACAGATCCAAATTATTTTCCATCGCGAGTCCTCCTTTCCGGTTTGTCATCAATAATTCCGGCTTCGTAAAGAGCCAGTTTCACTCGATAGCCCAGATTTTGCAGGCAGAGCCAGCGGCGTGCCTTGACAGCTTTTGCGTTGACAGCCGCCGGCTTGCCGTTGTCACGGTAAGGGTGCAGAATTTCCGCAATGCCGCTGTCCGAAAGGCCACCGAAATACGACATCTTGATAATTGAGAGACAAGGCTCGGGAGAGAACTCCAGTTCCTCGCCGAGAATCTGCAGCGCCTCCTCGCTATGGTAGATAGAATCCTCCTCGCTGGCCTGCATCTGCTTTCCGAGGTCTGTAATCCTGCGACCGCGTTTCTGGAACTCATCGTCCTCTTCCTGTTCTATAATGGAATCGGTCAAGCCGGCTTTCCGGAAGAACTTCTCCGCCATGTTCAGCCCTATCTTCATGATATAGGCCCGCCAGTAGGTATCCTCCTTGACACGCCCCTCCAGGATGTTTTTACGGATTGCTATAAAAACATCCTGGTAGATATTCTCCGCGTCGGCGAGACGCATGTTGGTGTTTCTGTATCTGTCCATGAGAAAGGTTATGAAGTCTCCGCGGAGACTCATATACCATTCCCTGACGATATCCTCGTAAATCTGTGCCATCAAGCTGCAAAGCTACAAAAGAAATCGCTTCCTACAATCCCCATTAAGAATTATTAACATTTAAGTCGGCACCTTCCTTTCCCTGTCGCGTTCGTAAAGCTCAAATTCACAAAGGCATATAAATTCCTCGCGGAAGCGGTTTGTGCGCATCGCCAGGGTTATGGCCTCACCCACGAGAGCGACACCAGAGAGAAGGTAATGTCGGCTATCGTTCCATTTCAGGGTATGTCCGGCAATCTCAGCGGTACGGAGCAGCTTGTCGCGATATTCCATATCCCCGAAATATGTCGCGCTACCTATGGCAAAGGCCGTGCCGCTTGGACTGAGGTTAAGCAACACTGGCCCTGAATCTACATCCAGGCCGAGCCAACAGGAGCGGTCATGAAACTCCTTTATTCCAGACACCGGGAAATCCTGGCCGAAATAGTTCTTGAGTGCCTCATATTGTTCTTTCGCGAAATTCGGAGCCACAAGTGTAAGGTAGGGATATTCAGTAAATGGCGT
>DKYZ01000074.1:0-2119 GCA_002493515.1 Porphyromonadaceae bacterium UBA7087
ACTCAGTGAAACACTACCGAATTATGGTTTAAGACCTGGATATGCATAAAGAAGGAAAAGTGAGGAAACAGTCGGCGATTGCCTACAACATCAAGGCGATATGGAGAACGAAGATTTTGCCACGCTTCATCCGCCGCCTTCAGATGAGGATGCTTCTGAGCGGCTGGGAGAGGAGGAGCGACGCCGGCATCATCCGCCACCGCCTGGATTATTACTGTCCGGAATCCGCATCCATCAACCCGGATCCCGACGCCAGGGCCGTTTCCGCCGTCAAGCTCTCGCAGACCCACAGCTGCTATTGGTTTGACATGATGCGTTATCTCCGCGCTTTCCCGAAATCCCTCAGAATATCATTCATCGACGGCGATACCCATGAGAATCCGGATTTCTATTCAATAGGAAAAGCAAGAAGGCTGGATTGCAGGAAGGGGAGCGTGGCCCTCATGAAGCTCGACAGTCGCCGCCATTTCATAAAGGTGGAAGACAATATACCGTTCCGCGACAAAAAGGGAATCCTGTTTTTCCGGGGCGATGTCGACGACAAGCAGAACCGTATACGGTTTTTCGAGAAATGGGGTTCTGACCCGCGTTTCGACATAGGCGACACGTCGCCTCGCAAGCGGTCGGAATGGATGAAACCGCGTGTTCCGGTCGAGGAGCATTTCAGATATAAATACATACTCGCCCTGGAGGGCAACGATGTTGCCACAGCCGTGCAGTGGATATGCGCGAGCGGCTGCATCCCGGTGATGTGCCGCCCTACGGTAGAGAGCTGGTTTATGCACGGGCTGCTCCAGCCTGGAGTGCATTATATCGAGATCAAACCCGATTTCAGCGACGTTGCTGAAAAAATAGAATACTACAACGCCCATCCGGAAGAGGCGGAAAGCATCTCCCGCGCATCTCGGGAATGGGCCACCCAATTCGACGACCCGCGCCGCGAGTCGATAATCTCCTACCTCGTCGCGAAGCGGTATCTTAGGCAGGCCAACTGACCGTCATTCCATCAGTGAAAGATATTTGTCGCGCTGCTCCTTGCTCCATTTGTCTTCAAGACTCACGAGATTCGCGCTGTCCTTGAAAGGAGGATATTTCTGTCTTGCGGTGAGTCGGCTGAAATGATGGTGATATACACCCGCCACAAGCGACATAGGGCGGATATCGCCATGGCTGTTCCATCTCTCGCACGTGCGCATATACATGTCGAAATCCGCCGCCTGCTGTGCAGGATCCCACCCATTGAAAATCTCAACCGCATCGCGTGTCATGACCACAGCCGATCCGGCAAAACCCCTTACAAGCCGCGTTCCGTATTTCTCCCAGATTTTATCGCAATGCCTCTGCCAGTCGCCATAGGTAAGGGCGGCAGATGCCTTCAATATTCCCTTGCGGGCGCCGAAAAGCGACAACATTGGATATTTGCGGTGTTTATATCTCCGGTTGTAATGTCTGGCTTCTTTCCTGTCGGCCATGTGGTCGTTGCTGCAGAGGGTCAGCACCTCATATCCATCCTTACCGAGTATGGAGAGCATTCTCGTGTCCCAATGGGGCGAGAGTAGAATATCGTTGTTAAGAAAGGCGAGTATGTCACCTTTCGCCTCCTTTATACCCACATTCTGACAATACGGATAAGAGTAGTTGCCGTCATTCCTCACAACCCTGACGCGGCTGTCGCCAAGACTCTCGAAAAACTCTGCGGACCCATCGTCCGATCCGTTGTCGATTATTATGAGTTCCCAATCGGAATCGGTGTTCTCCTTAACCGTCTCATAATACAGGCGGTTCATTCCGAGCTGGTTGTATATGGCTGTTATTATGCTTATCATGGTCATATCATGTTTCAAAGATATTGAACCGCATTGCGGCCAGGTCGAACACGAGCATTCTGTCGGCAAGCGACATCCCCATGCCCGCGATATGCTTTATGGCTTCGGCAGCCTCGATGCTCGCGGCCAATGCAGCGCCAGGCCCTACGACTCCGGCCATAGAGCACGGCAGGACGCCGTCTTCCCCATCCTCTGCGGCGGGAAACAGGTCGCGGTAACGACGTCCGCCGGGCATACAGCCTACCACCTGTCCCGAAAATCCCGATATACCTGCCATGACACAGGGAATTCCC
>DKYZ01000074.1:2408-3628 GCA_002493515.1 Porphyromonadaceae bacterium UBA7087
CCTGCCATGACACAGGGAATTCCCTTCGCCTCACAGACCTCGTCTATCAGGAGCATTGACGCATGATTGTCGGTGGCCTCCACCACAAAATCGCATCCATCCATAATATCATTGCAGTTGCGCCGGGTAAGCATCTCGGGAATCACCTCTACCCTGACCTCGGGATTAAGAGCCTCGATTCGCTCTTTCAGCGTCTCCGCCTTGCCCATGCCGGTCTCCGATGTACGGTAAAAGAACTGCCTCTGCAGGTTGGAAATATCGATGGTGTCGAAATCCGCTATTCTCAAATGCCCAACACCCGAGCCGGCGAGCTGCATGGCCGCCATTGAGCCGAGCGCCCCGCATCCGGCCACGAGCACCCTCGCCCTGCGAAGCCTGTCAACGCCTTCACGCCCTATCCCCTCTACGGCGATAAGGCGTGAATATCTGAGTCGTGATGTCTCGTCCATGATTACTTCGCGTCTACATGATTGAGATGCACATCCATCTGCGGGAAGGGGAACTCGAAGCCCTGCTCGGGCAGTTCCTTGTAGAAGCGTTCGTTCATCTCGAAATAGAGTGGCCAGAAATTGTCGGAGTGTGTCCATACCCTGACCACAAGGTTTATGCTGCTGTCGGCAAGCTGGTTGAGCCCGACGAACGGAGCACGTGCCACTCTCGTGGGAAGTCCGGCGTTGATGCTCTCCTGCTTGTCGAGCTGTTCCTCGGCGAGAATGCGGTTCTTGCGTCGGTTCATCCTGTAGCGCGCCCACCAGCCAAGCTTTTTGGATGAAATGGCCGTGGCATTGTCCTCACAAGCCTCGGGATGCTGCTCGCAGTCCTTGTTTTCCAGGCCCTTTGCCGCAGCCGTCCTGGCCCGGAGCTCACGGTCATCCTCGATATATTTCTTCACTACTCGCGCATCTGAGAGGAGCATGTCGAGTATGTACTCACGCGCCTTGGCATAGTCGGTGCCGTAGGCGAGACCGACAGTCCATTCCACCCTACGGTAATCTTCAAGGGAATAGTTGTTGATTGTTCCCGTGGAGAGTCCGCCGTTAGGGATGATGATGGCCTTGTTGTCTACGGTGTTGATGATGGTGTTGAAGATCTGTATTGCCTTCACAGTGCCGGTATAGCCCTGCGTCTCTATGTAATCGCCTACCTTATACGGCTTGAGGAGCAGGATAAGGACACCACCCGCGAAATTCTGGAGAGTGCCGCTGAGAGCCATACCTATT
>DKYZ01000074.1:3917-4152 GCA_002493515.1 Porphyromonadaceae bacterium UBA7087
GCCGCTGAGAGCCATACCTATTGCGACGCCGGCCGATGCGAACAGGGCAAGGAACGAGCTTGTCTCCACGCCGAGAATGCCTATGATGGTGACGATAAGGATGAAATAGAGGAGCATGTTGACCAGCGACAGCACGAAAGTTATCAGCGACGCGTCCACCCGTCGGCTCACCATCACTGAATGGGTGGCGTGGTACAGCTTCCTGATTATGAAGCGGCCCACGTAGAACACGAGT
>DKYZ01000074.1:4431-6951 GCA_002493515.1 Porphyromonadaceae bacterium UBA7087
AAGCGGCCCACGTAGAACACGAGTATCGCGATAAGCAGTTTGAAACCGAAGCTCACCAATCCGTTGGCAAGTTTGGCCAGGGCGTCGTCAAACGAGAGACCCTTGAATGCGTCGAGTGCCGTCTTTCCTTTCTCTATCTCCTCTGCGATGGGCACCTCCGGCACATCTGTCTGAAATCCTATCATTGTTTTAACAGGTTATTTGGAATATACTCGCCCGAACCAGTCGAGATTTCTGTAATAGTTCTCCTCTTTTCCGTCATCCTGAGGGTCGTATGCGTGGCATGACAGGCCGGTATAGAAGTTCTTGTCGATGGTGTGTCCCATGAAATCATATGTGGAGCAGTGGGCGGTCACCACAAAATCGGCAAGGGCCTTCTCGAATATTGCCGGATCAAGATTCAGGGGATATGCCTTGGCATAGAAATAGTCCTTCAGCTCGTAAAACGGACCGTGGGGAGACCGGGAATAGTTCTGAAGGCTGCGTTCGTCGATGGCATAGTCGGAAGTCGCGCTGAACACCTCGCGACAGGCATCGGCGAAAGGCTCTATCCTGGAATTGTCGGTGACGACGATTGTCACGGGGTTTCCGTATTCGTTGTAGGAATTAAAGAACTCTTCGGCAGCAGCCCTGAGGTCGGGTTCCTTCTTCAGCATATGCCTCAGCATCTTGTCGTAAGACATTCCGTCGCTCCATACTTCCGTGGGGTAACCCACGAAATAGTCGGATTTGTTTCTCAACTGGTAAATCACCTCGATGCCGCTCATGTAGCATGCATCAAACCATATATAGCCGAAGGAATGGTCAGGGATGGCGGCGGCGAGTTCGTCGATATCGATCTCGTCGGTATAGCCGTCATATTTGTCAGCACCGAACGAATGCTGCATCACCCTCGCCGGGGATACTTTCGACACGCCATGGTTTTTGAAGGTCGGAGTCCATCCCGTGCCGTGGGAACACATCACCATATCGTAACCGTCAGCGGGACAAAGTCTTTTGACATCGGCTATCACCTCGGAGATTCTTTTCGGGTCTGTGGAATATGTCTTGCGGTCGTATCTCTTCAGTTCGGTGAAGGCTACATTCTCCTTGTCAACCTTATCGATGCGTTTCAGCACGGCGTCGCCCTTGGGTGTCACCCAGTAGAGCACAAGGTTCATTCCGTCGTAGTCGATGTTCCTGACCCCGTCGAGCATCTCGATGCTATCGGTCTGAAAGTTGTGGTAGAGATTGTTGGATGCGATTGCATAGACGAGCAGCGTACGCGAGCTCTCCTCCGTGGCGGGCGGTTTCGGATCGCTCTCCTTGCAGGCCGTCACGAAAACCGCGGCGGCAGCCATCAGCGTCGCCGGCAGAATTGGAAATCCATATTTCATAGCTATGTTTCAAAAAGTCAGTAAAACACAATAACCCGGCGTTATCCCATATTCCGGACACAACGCCACATAACAACAAAACGCGCTCCTTCCCTCTTTTCTTATACTCCGTGATAATAAATATCTAAGATGATAAATAGAAAGGAAGCCCCGGAAGCAGCCTAACGTGAGGCTGCTTCCCACTCGCCGCAATACGGGAGGGGAAGAGGGAACCTTCACTGCGTTCGGGCCACAATGGCACAGCTGATTGGCTTCGGGGCAGGGAAGGCTCGGCTTACGCCTCGCTGCTGTATGGGAGGGGGCTAAAGGAGCGAGATGGGGGCAAATCAGTTGGGGGCAATTATTATGGATTTTGGTTAAATTTCGCTAAATTTGCGGATTATTTATATCGGATTATTTGTATATATGAACGAAAAGATATATGATTTCGACAATGTGCCCGAAAGACGAGGCACAGGTTCTCTGAAATACGATGCTCTCGAAGAGCGCTTCGGAAATCCCGACTTAATCCCGCTATGGGTTGCCGACATGGACTTCCCTACCCCCGATTTCATCATCGACGCCATATCTGAACGTCTTCGTCACCCCATACTGGGCTATACGGTAGAGCCGCAGGACTACCGCAAGGCGATTACCGACTGGTTAGAGTCGCATCACGGGTGGAAGACAGAGCCAGAATGGCTGTCGTTCATACCGGGAGTGGTGAAGGGAATCGGAATGGCCGTCAACGCGCTCCTCAAACCGGGAGAGAAGGTGATTATCCAGCCGCCGGTGTACCATCCCTTCCGCCTTGTGCCCTTGGCCAACGGCCGTGAGGTGGTATTCAATCCGCTTAAGGAAATCCAAGGCACCCACCGCTACAAGATGGACTTCGACAACCTCGCGAAGGTAGCCGACGAATCCTGCCGTCTCCTCATACTTGCCAACCCACATAATCCCGGGGGCATAATGTGGGACGCGGAGACACTCAGACGCCTCGCGGATTTCTGCGCCGAGCGCGGCATCACCGTAATCTCCGACGAGATTCACTGCGACCTCGCGATGTGGGGAAAAAAGCACATCCCATTCGCCTCGGTATCGGAAGCCGCCGCACAGAACAGCATCACTTTCGGAGCACCGACCAAGACCTTCAACATAGCCGGCC
>DKYZ01000074.1:7239-7821 GCA_002493515.1 Porphyromonadaceae bacterium UBA7087
CCAAGACCTTCAACATAGCCGGCCTCGCATGCTCCTACGCTATAGTGCCCTCGGAGAGGCTACGCTCAAGATTCTTCTTCCATCTCAAGGCCAACGAGCTTGACGAACCGCATATATTCGCGCCCATCGCCACAATAGCCGCCTTCCGCCATGGGGAGTCCTGGCGGAGCCAGCTCCTCACCTACATAGAGGGCAACATCCACTTCATAGAGGACTTCTGCCGGCGGGAGATTCCACAGATAAAGCCCTGGCGTCCGGAAGCCTCATACCTCGTATGGCTCGACTGCCGCCAACTCGGGCTCAACCAGGAGAGCCTCGTTAGCCTGTTCACCGACAAGGCAAGCCTCGCCCTTAACGACGGCAGTATGTTCGGTCCCGGTGGAGAGGGATTCATGCGTCTCAACGCAGCAACCTCGCGCCACACCATCGAGAAGGCTCTTCAGAGACTTTCCGAGGCCATCGCCAACCGATAGAACAACGGAAACATGGCTGATGGAAATATCATAACGGACACAAGAGAGCGGCTCATCAACGACCTCAGAGAGCGCGTCCTGGTGATTGACGGAGCCATGGGCACCATGA
>DKYZ01000074.1:8121-8306 GCA_002493515.1 Porphyromonadaceae bacterium UBA7087
GAGCCATGGGCACCATGATACAGCAGACCGGACTAAGCGAGGGAGACTTCCGGGGCCGCAGATTCAAGAACAAAAGGGGGCGGCTGTCCGGATGCAACGACCTGCTTTGCGTGACGCGCCCTGACATCATCACCGGCATCCACAGGGCATACATGGAGGCCGGAGCCGACATAATCGAGACAAAT
>DKYZ01000074.1:8605-8871 GCA_002493515.1 Porphyromonadaceae bacterium UBA7087
GGAGCCGACATAATCGAGACAAATACGTTCAATTCCAACGGTATATCGCTTGCGGAATACGGACTCTCCGACCGTGTCGGGGAACTGAACATCGCCGGAGCCAGTCTGGCACGCGAGGTAGCCGACGACTTCATGCGGCAGACCGGACGACGCATATACGTAGCCGGAAGCATGGGGCCGTCGGGAGCCTCGCTCTCCCTCGGAGGCGATATAGGGTTCGACAACATGGCCGGTCAGTTCCGCCGGTAGTGTTTCACTGAGTGTGT